>DAINNB010000018.1:0-19279 GCA_036736085.1 Chlamydiales bacterium | reverse complement strand
CTATCTATCGCAAGAGACTCGGCCTGCTCTTCTAAATTCAAATAGCCAGACAAAAAAGGCCCGCGTCTGGCTTGGACCGCGATTATTAGATCATGATTTTGATGAACATAAAGAAAATCACAAGAGATCTTCTGGTCATTTAACTGAAAAAACACATTTTGTACGTGCCGAAGCTGTCCGCTGCAGGGCAAAAAGCCTTCTTTCATAAAACAAGAAAAAGTCGAAAGATCGGACGCGCATTCAATATCGGCAATAATATCAATTTCATGATGAGGGTTCCAAGCTGCTAGATCTTTTGTGATATACCCTTTTTCCAACAAAATAGCGCCCGCTTCTTCTAAACAATGAACATGGGTCTGCGCAAGCAACCAAGAAGAGCGAGAAGGCTCCCAGTGCAATAGATTGATTTGACATTCGCCGAGGCATTGATGCTCCAAGCTGATTTGCCCATCTATTCCTTGCAGCATAAGCCCTTCGGATGGAGAGAAAAAAGCATGCACAGGTTTTTTACTCTTCATATAAAACGGACCGGACTCTAAACGCATTTGATAGATATCCGCATCGACTTCATAAAATAACGAACTAACATCAAAACTCAAGCAGCCTTTTCTTTCAATTTTCCCATGGAAGGGCAAGGATGAGAGAAAATCAGAAAAATAAGAAGAGGCCTGGCACTGTGAAAAAAGGAGCTGTCCTCGCCCTTTACCATCGCATTGTCCATGAAAAAGAGAAGACATTTGACCTGGAAAATCTACCCTTCCCTCTTTGAGCATCAACACATTCCCCTCATAGCTCAAAAGGCAATCAAGAGCGCCTCGATGCTTGGGATCTTCATTTTCTACATGCAGGCCCCAGCCATCATGAGTTTTTTGCAAGCCCAGCGTCCATAAAAAGGGCTCTTCTTGCAAATAAAGAGACGAGCTTTTTAATGTTAGCCTAGAGAGTTTATCTTTAAGATAACAAAAATCAAACAGAACCTCTCCCGACATAGAAGATTTTAAAGAAGACGGAATCGAAAGGCCCATCGCCTCGCACAAAGGCTCCAAGGCAAGCATGTGGGTCCAAGGCAAATGCCACGAGGCAGCTATGCCGCTCGGTTCTTTCCAGCTCCAAGGCTCCATCTGGATCAATTCGCCCAAAATTTCTGTCCGTTGAAGATCAAAAGCGATCATTCCTTCTTTTTCTCTCCCTGCAAATCTCGCAATATCCAAAAATCCTTGCTTTAACCGAATATCAAAAAAGACCCCATCTTCTCTTTTCATGCATTCGACAGCTTGCAGCTGAAGAGTTTGATCTCCTATTTTCAATTCGGCTTCAGCGCAATCGAGCGCCCAATCCTGAGGCCGCAGAGTCAAATGTCCCCCAATTTGCTCTAAGCTAATCCCGTGGGGAAATACATGCTTTCCTCCTTCTACAGTCAAAGACCAAATGCTTTGTTCCACGCTTGCCCGCACGGAAAAGGGGTACTGATTGCAATGTCCGCTGATAGACCACTGCTCAGCGCCTGACAAAGTAAACGAAGATGTGAATGTCATGGGCTGAGGATAAAAACTTTGTGGGAATGCAAGATGAACCTGCCCTTCCCACTGCGAAGTTTGAAGCCTCCCCTCACAGATATCTCCAAACGAGCGCCAATCGAAGACAGAAATCAGGTCTCCCGATGAAGACTGAGAACTGCAATGAAACCCTTCCAAAGAAAAATGACCTTGCTCGCTATCCGGCGCGAAGTGGACAGTTAATTCGCTGCAACCAAGGCTTATCTCCTTTCGCTCTTCTTGAGAGATCAAGATGTTTTTAGCTTCAAACCTTTCAAATCTAAAACGCTCTGAATTCCAATGGAAAAGAGATGATACCCCTCCGCTTGACCATTCCCACTGCCGTAAAAGATCGAGATCAAAGACTTGCAAAAACTCTTTACGAGAAGAAAGAAAACCCAAAGGATCTTCAAGCAAAAGTTCCTGTGCGAATTTTCCCCAAAAAGGCTGCAGGTCCTCGACTTGCATCGTCCAATCTGTAAAGTCTCCAGCTAATGAACAAAGCCCTTGGGAAAAAAGACATTCCATCGCAAACCACGGCTCCGAGCGGTTCGACCAAAATCCTTTAGACGACAAGCTGATCTGAGAAAACTCTTCCTTGATCCGGCCCAAAGCCCGAGCCTCCCACTTAATGCCCAAATCGGAATAATAAGAAAGCTGCCCTTCAATCTCTTGAAATCCACAGCTTTGCACGCCCCAAGAGCTTTTCACGCATTGACAACGAAGCCTGGAAGCCGGCTCCGCGCAACCTTTCTGCAAAGGCCCATCCCAATCCAGCGACGCCTTACCCAAACAAACGTTAAGCTCTTGAACTTGTAAAACAGCGTCCTCTACATCGAGATGAGCGCTGCCATACATCGCTTCGCCTTCAAAAAGCTCTACATGGGCCCACCCATCGACAATCCCTTTTTCCCATTGAGCATCACTCCTGAGCAGTTTGAGCCAAGATTGTAAAAAAGGCGCGTCGCAATGAGATAAAAGAGTTTCAAACCTCACTCCTCTGTCTTCTTGAAACGCTTCGATCTGCAAGCTGGAAGATCCTTTCTCCAATACTACATGACCCAGTTGCCGAGGAGCTGTTTTCTCAAAACGCATTCGAGCTTCAAGCGCCAGAGCCGGCCAATAGAGCATTCCATCAGTCCATTTCCCGCGCCAATCTATCCAGCCCGAAGACTTTGGCAAACGGTTCATTTCAAATGAAGTCGAAAAAGAAGAACTTGGAATATCAGAATAAATAGTTAACCGAGGTTTTTCTGCCTGGAAGAGCACATGCAGTAAAGGGCTGCGGCGATGAAAGGAAAAAACAGCTTCCAATCGGGGAGTTTCTACACAGAAAATAGATTGAGCACCATGAAATATAACATCATGAAAAACAAGCTTCCCTTTTTTCCACTCCAAATTTCTAAATTCCAGCTCTCCGTCCATCTGCATCTGGACAGCCCATCGAATGCCCCAGCCTAGAGCCCTCTCAAATCCCGCCTCTCCGAAGAAAAACATCGACGCGGTCAGCAAAAAAAAGAAAATAACCCGCAATTTATTTGTAAACAAAGACAACCCTTGGCCCACCAACAAAAAACATAACATAGCCTAGATTTTGTCTATACAGAAACAACTTCAAAAACATAAGAAGTTTATATATTGCTTCGGGGTGAAAGGCACCGAAACGGCTTTGAATGCGTCCTTTTGGACGCAATTGAAGTGGAACGGGTAGAGTGTTCGTGACTGAAAAACGGGATAAAGCGGAAAGAGACTACCTTAATACGGCCAAAAAACAAGTGTTTTGGCCGTATTCGTCAAAGATCTTAGGATAATTCTAGTTTATACAGCCAGCCGCTTGATTCGGCTGCTTGGTTGATGAGAGAAGGGGTTTGGCGGAGAAGCTCATTGACGGCAATGACTTTGCCGGATGCGGGAGAATAGACATCGGCTGCAGCTTTTGTCGATTCGAGAACGCAGATCTCTTCGCCGGCTTGAATCACCTGGCCGATTTTGGGAAGTTCAACGTAAACGATTTCCCCCAATTCTTTTTGCGCATGATCGGAAATGCCCACAGTCGCTATGTTTCCTTCTGTCACTATCCATTCATGAGTTGGGGTAAAACGCATAAAAACTTACCTTTCTAATTTTAATGTAGCCCAAAGAGCGGGATGCTGTTCGATGATGTATTCCTGAGAAGAGACTGAAAAATGTTGAGGAGGCCGGTCAGCTCGATTCAGCCGATACGTAAATCCCATTTTAGTAAACACTTGCGGTTCATAGCCGAATAAACAATGCGCTGGAATATCGATAGAAAGAGAGTAGCTATTTTCAGATAAATCCGCCTGCACTTCCAAATCTTCAGGAGAACAGAGTCGATGAGTATCTTCATTGCGGAACCTGGAAATCTCCCTACCGAAAGACCCTTGATGTTCGATGGGGAAAAAGACAAAATGATGGCAGAACTTTGATACAACCGGTTTGCTTTTTAAATCGCGCGTGTCGATAAAAATTTCCAAGCTATCGCCGCGGCGGAAATCCGCTTCGCCAATCGCCTGAAAAGGAAGGCGGACATCTACGCGAAAAGAAAATTTTTCTTCATTCCAGCCGCAGTAAAAATCAGCAAACGCCTCTTCATCTAAACAATCCGATGTCGAAGGAAGCCGGTAGGAAGGGAGAGGTTTTAAATCCCCTTTCAAATAAAGACAATCACATGCCAATCCAAAAAACTGCATCGGCATCAAAGCGGGTAAATCTTCAAACATAATTCTAGTTCTCCTGCATACGATGGATCATTCGTTTAGCTAATCTATGCATCGCTTCGTTCGATAGCATCATTTTACCTGCGGCGAGCGGATTTAAATTCGGCTCACTAGGCAAAACTTTCTCTTTAACATAAAGAAAACTCATTTGGCCGTTTTCAGAAGTATGAATAGAGGACCATTCTCGAGGCTGCAAAGAGAAAGCTTCGCTGTGGACCCAATCGGGCTCGAGAGACCGTTCGAGTTTTTTTTCTTGGCGCACAAGTTGAAACTCAGGTAAAACCACAGGCTGCGATGAGTTCTGGCTAATTGCTTTCAAAGCAGAGCGCACAGGATAAGCAAGGCGACAGCGTATATACTGATCCTTGGAGGGCTTATCGAGCTTTTCCTTGATCTCGATTGCTCGGCAAACTTCTGCATAAACGGCCCATCCCACTTGCTCTTTGACTTCGGAAAACGGCTTCCACTCATCTGATTTCAGGACAAATTCTGAACGACGCTGTTCTCTGATTTTGGGATACTGCTGCTCTAAATAACGCTCGAGGACTTTTTTAAGAGTCCCGTCTTGTTTCATAGAAACAAACGTCCTTATCTGTCGGTCCGCTATTTTTTTCACATTCATAATCCGATAAAACGCTGAATTTCCATCTTTATACGATGAAAGATATTGCAAAGCTTTCTCCTCTCCGAGAGAAGCTAGCTCTAACATCTGTTCAAATTCTTCAGGATCTCTCACATAATGTGCATCGACTCGCCCAGCAGAAAAAGAGAGCGTTTGCTGTGCAAAACGGGCCGTTTGAAAAGCTTCTTCCACCCACTCAGGATGATTATCTATAAGCTGAAAACGGGCCCAATCATCCACCTGGGAACGTAAAGGCAGATTAAGTTTTTCCAACGCCATAGCGCGCTCAGATCGGGAAGCTGCACCTGCTGGCAAGGCAGGAAACTGAGCGGAAAGAAGATCCCAATGGGCAAATTGCCACTCTAACAGCTGTTTTAAACTCACCCTAAGGGCCAACTCTCCTCGTGAAATACGCGCTACATCCGCTGCATAGACCGTTTCAACAAATTGAGGGGCTTTTTTCAGCACTTCCTGAGAGGGTTTTAGAGAAGTAGGCAAAGAGAGCTTGTCCTTCTCCGGTATCGCAACTGTATCTAGATAATATTGAAGAGAGAATAAATCTTCGGCCGTATTTAAGACCAAAGAATCAGGCAAAGAATACACATCTGCTACGACAGTCTGTTGTGCATAGTCGCCTAGGTCTTTAGAAAGCAAATGGTCTAGCAAAACAGCCTCTCCTACACTATTGAGATAGCGTCTAAAAAGCATAACTTTTTGCCAAGTATCAAGAGTCTCCTTTTCTGTCATGCCAAGTCGTCCGGCCTGATCATGCAAAGAGATCTCCGCCTGCGGATATTTTTGTCTGATCTGTTCTATGTGAAAAAGCAAGTCAGCTTTAGCTTCTTGCGCTGTAACGGAAAAACCCTTTTCCTGAGCTGTTATAGCCGCATTCCAGATGAATTCAGCTGTCTTTTCGATCCACATATCTCCAAACCATTCACGCAAATTGTGATAACCAAAAAGAGAAAAATCTTCATGCTGAACTGCAAGGTCCGGTCGAATCGATGAATATTGGCCCATTTGATACATCAAAATGCGGCGCACGACTTCCGGAGAAAGTTTTTTTTGTTCTAAATACAAGTTCATTAAATGGTCAAAAGTATCAGAAGACACTTCCAACTGTCCTTTCAAAGAAGCTAGAGCCCGGCTTAAATCAGGGCGGAACTGGTCCCATATTGCCTGGACGCTTAAAAATGGAGCTTCAGGATGAGCGTAAGGACGATAGCGTTTAGCATGAGAAAGCCTTGACTGTAAATCTTCTTTCAGCTCTTCAAAATAGCTGCTGGCAATGAGTGAGCCTAATCCAGTTTCTAAAAAATCTTTCCGTATCACACCATCATTTAACAGATTGGCGCCGGGAGTCCCCTCTTGAGCGTCGCTCGAAATAAAACGGACCAAGCGCCCCATGGCGAGCGAGCGGATCTCAGATCCATCGACAGCTTTACCAATCGATCGATCTTCCGGTTCAGCGCCGGGAGACAGGGCTGAAAAAATCCCAAAGAAAAAAACGGATATGATCAAAATGACAGTGACGACAAGAAAAAACGCCTTTTGAAATTTGCGGAGAAATTCTAGCATGCTGGGCTCCAAAAACTCGATAGCTCAACAAATTAACATACTTAGCCGATTGGCAGCAAGAGCCCTCCATTTTTTTAGAGGGTCTGCAGGGCCAAGAATAAAAAATTCAATAAGACTTAGCGAAAATCACTCTTCTTGCGCTAGGCTCGCCTGTGATAACGCAAAGGCCAGGCTCGTCCGGAGCGTCTAAAGGGATGCACCGAATCGTGACATTAAGATCTTCTTTAACCTTCTCTTCTACAGCAGGATCCCCATTCCAATGGCAAAGAGCGAATCCGCCATGGACCTCATCTTCTTTTTTAGGCGTGAAGAAGTCATAAAAATCCGCCTTGCGATCGATTTTAACTGTATGCTGATTGCGAAACGCTGTTGCTTTCGACAGTAAATTGTTTTGCATATCATCCAAAATCTCTGTGATGCGGCTCACTATTTCAGAGGCGGTAAGCTGGGTCGATTCCCGGTGAGGTTTATCTCTGCGTAGAAGACCAAACTGGCCCGATTCTATATCTCTCGGCCCTACCTCAAGGCGAAGAGGAACTCCCTTTTTAATCCAAGACCAGCTTTTTTCACCGCCCCTCATATCTCTTTTATCGACGATGACTCGGAGAGCTTGGCCGGCATAATGAATTTTGCGAAGGTCGGAGGCCAATTGTTCGCAGTAAGAATAAACAGAAGATTTAGACTCTTCTTGGTGCACAATCGGAATAATTACAAGCTGCGCTGAAGCAATTTTGGGCGGCAAAACGAGGCCATCATCATCACTGTGGGTCATAATGAGCCCGCCGATCAAACGTGTCGTAACGCCCCAAGAAGTTGTCCAACCGTACTCTAACTCTCCTTCAGGATTGCGGAATTGAATGTCGCAAGATGTTGCAAAATTCTGTCCTAAAAAGTGGGACGTGCCCGCTTGCAAAGCTTTTCTGTCCTGCATCATCGCCTCGATGCAATAGGTATTAACGGCGCCAGGGAACCTTTCTGATGGAGTTTTTTCTCCGCAAATCACAGGGATAGCTAAATAATGATGGGCAAAATCTGAATACACCTGGAGCATTTTTTTAGCTTCTTCTTCCGCTTCTTCGCGCGTCGCGTGGACTGTATGCCCTTCTTGCCATAAAAACTCAGTCGTCCGCAAAAACATTCTCGTCCGCATTTCCCAACGGACGACATTGGCCCACTGATTAATTAAAAGAGGCAAATCCCGATACGACTCCACCCACTTGGAAAAACTCTGACCGATGATCATTTCAGAAGTAGGACGGACGATAAGAGGCTCTTCGAGCTCTCCAGCGGGCACTAGCCGGCCGTCTTTATCTTTTTCCAGACGATGGTGCGTAACAACGGCGCATTCTTTAGCAAATCCTTCTACGTGCTGAGCTTCTTTCTGCAGCGAGCTAAGCGGGATAAAAAGAGGGAAATAAGCATTTTGATGCCCCGTGTCTTTGATCATTCCATCTAAGATGCGCTGAATATTTTCCCAGATCCCATAGCCCCACGGCTTGATCACCATGCATCCCCTGACAGAAGAGTGTTCGGAAAGATCAGCGGCCTTCAATACGCTCTGATACCATTCAGGATAGTTTTCTGAGCGGATAGGAGTGATCGCCGTTTTAGGATGTTTAGAGGACATAAAAAACCTGCAGGTGATGTAATTCAGCTTGAAGTATAAGCGATGCTTTGCAGTTTTTCCATGAATTTCTGCTGAAGCCTCGTTTGCAGCTCTTGTCTCATTTCCTCAAGTAAAGGAGCTGGGCACTTCTTACCCAAAGGAGCAAATGTGTAAAAGCTCATGGCGCGGACCACCTCCTCTTTCGACAAGAGAAGCTCATGAAGAAGAGCTAAATCGGGAAAAGCCAACGAAATTGTCCCTTGATGAAGATATCCCTGCTTACGCCGCCTTTGAGCTGCTCCCGCGATCTTTCTTCCTTGGTACACCACATCATATTGAGTAGGCCGCGCCATACAAAAATGGGCGCAGTCCAACGCATCAGCCGATGCATTTTCAGGAATTAATTCAACAGGGTCTTGAAGAGTAAACTGTTCTTTGACGGTATCAAGGACCGTTTCATTGACAAAACGATAATTGTCGAGAGTATTTAAAGAAAAAGCTGGATGCCCCGACGGCATCAAGAAAGAAAACGCGAAATCCCAAACGTGAAAAACAATGCCTCCGCCTGTGGGCCTTCGCGCTAAAGACACAGCATTTGAAGAAACTTTTTCTAAATTGAACCACTGGGCCGGCTGAACGAAATAACCATACGTAGCGCAAAGCCCCTCCCACCGATAAAAGTGAAGCAAAGGCTCACCCTTAGGATCTAATTCATCTAACAAAAGAGCGTCTCTGCGCATATTTTCTTCAGCGGAACTTGTTTTGGTGTCTAACACATTCATCTTGCTCTATACCCAACGTGATTCAAAATTTGGTTGCTAGGAGGGATTGAAAGCTGCCAAAAATCGATTGTTGGCGCTTTGAACCCTCCTAGCAACCAAATTTTGGATCACGTTGGGTATAAAGATATCATGATTTCTCGATCATTCCAAGCAGTACCTGACCTTACAAATTTTCATAGGTAAAAAAATTTTTCTTTCCAAAGAAAGGTCCTAGCGACTATGAAACATCTATATAGCCCCTGTTAGCAGGTCTTGCATCAGACGAAAAAAAGAGTTAAAATAGAAGAAATCAAGGACATGCGTCATGTTTGACAAATTTACAAACCGTGCAAAACAAGTCATCAAGTTAGCGAAAAAAGAGGCTCAGCGTCTCAACCATAATTATTTAGGAACGGAACACGTTTTATTGGGCCTACTAAAACTCGGGCAGGGCATCGCCGTTAACGTGCTTCGGAATTTGAATCTCGACTATGAAATCATCCGCGCCGAAGTGGAAAGAATCGTTGGATTCGGCCCCGAAATTCAGGTTTATGGGGATCCCTCGCTAACAGGAAAAGTGAAAATAGTATTTGAATTCGCGAACGAAGAAGCAGGCAATTTAAATCATAATTATGTCGGCACAGAACACCTTTTACTGGCCCTTTTGCGCCAAACAGACGGCGTAGCGGCGCAGGTACTGGAAAATCTCAATGTCAATCTCAAAGAGATCCGTAAAGAAGTCTTAAAAGAGCTTGAGACATTCAACTTGCAGCTGCCTCCGATGGGTGCTACTCCTCCTACCAATTCGAACGTTCCGAAGGGAAGCTCTCCCGCTGATCGAACGCAAGCAGCAGCGGGCAATGACAAGATGCCAGCCCTCAGAGCCTATGGCCACGATCTCACTGAGATCTGCCGCGAAGGCAAAATGGACCCGGTAATCGGCAGAAAAGAAGAAGTAGAAAGACTTATTTTGATTCTTTGCCGACGCCGCAAAAACAACCCTGTCCTTATCGGCGAAGCGGGCGTTGGAAAAACAGCGATCGTTGAAGGGCTCGCGCAGGCCATTGTGAAGGGAGAAGTGCCCGACAACCTACGCAAAAAGAAATTGATCGCCCTTGATCTGACCCTCATGATCGCCGGAACGAAATATAGAGGCCAATTTGAAGAGCGGATCAAAGCCGTCATGGACGAGCTCAAGAAAAATGGCAACGTTCTTTTATTTATCGATGAGCTGCATACTATCGTTGGCGCAGGAGCCGCAGAAGGAGCAATCGATGCATCCAATATTTTAAAACCAGCGTTATCGCGCGGAGAAATCCAATGCATCGGAGCTACAACTCTCGATGAGTTCCGCAAACACATTGAAAAAGATCCTGCTCTGGAGCGCCGTTTCCAAAAAATCATCGTTCAGCCGCCTAGCATTGAAGACAGTATCTCCATTCTCAATGGCCTCTAAGGATAAAATGTAGAACACCACTAGTGCGTGTACACAGATTCCTCCGTCACAGCGGCAGTCCACCAGTCCGAGCGTTATATTTCAGGCCGTTTTCTCCCCGATAAGGCCATCGACGTGCTCGACGAAGCTGGCGCCAAAGCGCGCATTTCAATGATGAACCAACCTTCTCATTTGGCAACGCTCGAGACCCAAATCGAAGAGGCGAAATCCGCTAAAGAAGATGCTATCGGACATCAGGAATATGAAAAAGCGGCAAAACTGCGGGACACAGAAAAAAATTTAAGAGAAGACCTGCAAAAAGCGAAGGCCGAATGGGATTCTCATAAAGATGAGCATCAGCCAATTGTCGATGAAGAAGACATCGCCCATATCATTGCAAAGCAAACAGGTATTCCCGTGACTCGCCTGACCGAAGGAGAAACAGAAAAAGTCTTGAAAATGGAAGAAAATCTCAAAGAAGAGATCATTGGACAAGAAGATGCCCTCAGCACGGTATGCAGAGCGATCCGCCGCAGCCGCGCTGATATTAAAGACCCTAACCGTCCAATCGGCGCCTTTTTATTCTTAGGCCCTACTGGCGTCGGAAAAACCCACATGGCCCGTCTTCTTGCAACGCATATGTTCGGTGGAGAGGATGCCCTCATCCAAGTCGACATGTCCGAGTACATGGAAAAGTTCGCCATCAGCCGAATGACAGGCTCGCCTCCAGGCTACGTCGGCTACGAAGAGGGAGGCCAGCTTACAGAACAAGTGAGAAGAAGACCTTATTGCGTTGTTCTCTTCGATGAGATCGAAAAGGCCCATCCTGACGTAATGAACCTCCTTCTCCAAATTTTAGAAGAAGGACGCCTTACAGATTCTCTAGGCCGCAAAGTCGACTTCCGCAATACGATCATTATCATGACCTCAAACCTCGGCGCCGACTTGATCCGCAAGTCCACTGAAGTAGGGTTTGGCGCGAAGGAAAGCACCATCGATTACAAGTCCATGCAGGAGAAAATCGAAGGGTCGGTCAAGAAGCACTTTAAACCAGAGTTCATTAACCGGTTGGATGGACTCGTTATTTTCCGTATTTTGGATAAAAATGCACTCAAAAAAGTGGTCAATCTTGAATTTGAAAAACTCAAAACCCGTCTGATGAAAAAGCAGATCGATGTCTCTCTCGACGATCTGGCCCGCGCCGTCCTCGTCGACAAAGGCTACTTCCCCGAAATGGGCGCCCGGCCCCTTCGCCGCGTGATCGAACAATATCTAGAAGACCCCCTTGCCGAAAAACTGCTTCAACATCCTAAAGAAGCGAAAAAATACCTTATCTCGGCGAAAGAAGGACAGATTGTCTTTATCGATCAAGAATCCACCAGCGCCGAGCCTCAAACATCGGAAGCGGCGCTTACCTAAGTTTTTCTGTGGGGCTGTCTCTTGGAGCCCCACTTTCCAAAAAAAACTAATCTTCCTTGCACATCATACAAAATCACGAACGGTATACGAGCGGCATACTTTATTTTGACAATAAATGTTTTTTTTAAATATTGATGTTATTTAAATTCCTTGCTAAACTCGCTGCGCAATACATATCAAAAAAAACAATTCCTTTTGATTTAACGAAGGTATTTTTATGTCATCACTTTATGCTTGGTCTTGGGATTCTCTGCGCCGTATTTCCGGATCCACCGAACCCTTGAGCCCTATTTCAGAGGGAAGCTCTTGCTCAACTCCTCTTCAAATAGAAACAGAAACCGCAGAAGAAACTTCTCCTCCAGCCGAAAATTGTCAAGCTTCCTACGCTCAATGGTTTTATGAAACGTACAAACAGTGGTGCATCGATTCAGGAAGACCGGAAAAAGGGCAAAAGTATGTTCTTAGCTTAAATCGATCGATCGACACATTTAAAGAATCAAGTTATGATGTTGAAAGGCTCTTACAGCGCCTTCAGCAAGAAAGCTCTTCTTCTCAATCTAGGTGGAATGGCTATTATTTCAGTGAAACTTTAGATTACTACTGGCCTTGCACCTTGCAAAACTTCGACCATTTTGCCTATCAGTCACTAAAAGCTTTAAACTCTCCCGATCAATACACAAATATCCGCTTGCAGTATGCCGATTTTTTACAGAATTTACGCAGCGCCCTGACATCAGAAGAGTATCTCAATAGGAGAAGCAACTTGGACTCCGATCTCGTTCATTTACTGGAAAAGATCTGCTATGACAAATTCATCAATACTTATCTCTTTAATTACTGGGAAGCATTCCTTTTTCAGCTCTGCGGCGAAGTTCCGGAAAGATTGGATTTTTCTCTCCTTGCCAAGTTATTGAACGAACATAATGAACTACTCCATCATACTCCTTCAGAGCTCCGCAAAGAATGTCTTATTCTAAACTACGAAAAACTTAAAGGAACACTAGGGACTAGTTTCGATCCTGTCGGCAGATCGAATGTCCCTAAGAAACGATCGGAACAAATTGTGGCTAATCAAGAAGGTTCTTGGGCGATCACAAGACTGGCTCATGGCACGCCAACGTTAGAAGATAACATCGTCAAAAAAGCATACCTCTATACAACCGGCTCTTATAACGCTCAAATTATTCCTGAGTACAAGGCCTTTTTGCGCGCCGCCAAAGAGAAGGGCGAAAGGGTTTTTTATGTAAATCTTCAAAAAACTAAAGGATTAGAAGGCGATCGCAGCTTCGTGATCGAACTACTACAAAACGACCCGGAATTCGAAGAGACATTTTATTGCATGGCGCTTCCTATGGATGGCAGCCAATTTTCACAGCTGATCAAAAAACAGGTAAATGCAGAAGAATTTAAACGCAACTTGCTCAATCTGTTCTTCGATGAAGACAGCCAACTCACTTTAGGAGCAGCAAAACTTCCCAGAGACCTTTTACTAAGAATAAACAACAACCCCGATTTGGCCATCAAAGTGGCAAAACACATACGCCATCTGATCGATCAAGTCCATTCTCTTTATTTTAATCATGAAGAATTGATCTCCAACAAAGATCGACAAGATTTCATCATGCAGTTTTACTCTGACTTAACAGACTACATGATCAGCATGGAGTATAAAAGACAAGACACAGGCCTGCCGCTTCAAGACCATGAACGGATCCGCCACGTAATACAAGCTTGCAAAGACTGTAAAGATCGAGGCGGAGCGAAAACCGGCATCGATGAAGCCAAATACATTCTTCTTACCTATCCTTTGGACGAGCCTGAAAAACTTCACCAAGCTCTCTACGATCTCTACATCAACACATTAGGGGCCTATACCATCAAATTCGAAGAAATCATACCCGAGCGTTTGGTCTATTTCACTTCACTCTTAGAGAGATACGGACAGCTAGCCCAAGATCCTCACAAGATCCAAAAGATACGCGATGCACAGCCCGATTATTTCCGCCTGCAAGAGCACATAAGCGCTAGAGCTTTTGACAAAACTCCCATTGCAAGCGTTCCTACCATCGAAACAGCATTGACCCGAAAAGATTACTTGAAGGCCCTAGAGTCTATGCCTCCAATTCCTTTCAAGCCTATTTCATTTTCATCCCAACCTGAAAAACTAGCCCAACAAGTTCTCGGCATAACGGAAGCTCTATTTGCACCGTCCTACGCAGATCTGAGCTTTACAATTTCTCCTTTGATCACCCCTGAATTACAATCCTTTTTTGAAGACTTGAAAGATCTTCATGAAAGCCAGGGGCCGAAGACAACAGAAAAGGCTATTCAAGAGATATTTTCGAAAGAAGACGATTGGCTAGATATAGAAGATGACTCTATTAGATACTTTATTCCTTCCGAATTCCCTTCCCTAACGAAACAAGCAAAAAAACTTTGCGAAAGCCCCAAAGGGAAAAACGACCTACTCAACATGATCCATCAAGCAATTGACGAAAAATATTTTCATTTAGATAAAGCTTGCATCCCTCAAGCCGAATATGCACCAGAAGAGGTTTACTCTCTTTTTTCAACACCTCACATCATTGAAAATCAAGAGGAACAAATCACAACTATCCACCAAAAATTGACTCTCATCGATAAAGAGAAAAACTCCTATCAAAAAGTCAAATCGATTATTAAAATGCACGAATCAAATGCAACAATCAAACTGGAAATCGACAGAGAAATCATAGGGAACTTTAAAGAACGAAGTTCTCCAACATATTCATAAAGAGGCCGCTCCACCAAAGGGGAGCGGCCAAACATACTAGATTGATGAGTTTTGCGGAGCAAAAGGATTATACCACTCGTGACTCAAGAATCGGCTATTGGAAGGGTATCTTTCAACAGGATCCACTATATGCTGAAAAAGCCAGAAGAATCATTTCTTAAGCTGCTAACGCGATAAGCAAAGAGAGCGCTGCTCTCGAGAACCAGGGGAACGGACACTTCCTTCCCAATGCTTGATCGATTCCAAAATTTGAGCCTTCGTAGGGTGACGAAGCATGAATTCAAGATTTTCTGGTTTGCTGCTCAAATGAGCCAGCTTAGCTAAAAGATGAAGATGGCGTTTGTCATCGCAAGCAAAAAGAAAAAACAAAGTATGCACAGGCAAATTATCTAAAGCGCCGTACTGGATCGGATTTTTAGGAAAAACAAGAGCAACGACATCGTAAGATTCCTGCAAAAGAAAATCTCGAGTGTGAGGGACTCCGACTCCATTAGACAAAGCAGTGGGCATAAGCTTTTCCCGGTCCAAAAGCAATTCTGTGATCACATCTGCATCAAGGCCCAAATCGCGCGCAATCAGTTTCACGGCAGCGCAAATCACCTCTTCCTTCGTATCTCCAGGCACCTGGTCGTAGACGCCGCCTTTATGAATAGCCCGATAAAGACCGAACTGCTGCGTGCCAAGCCTTTCTTTCATTGGCTCATTCCAATCGCCGCTATCATGAAATGGAGAAAACTCCCCTTCTTGCTTGCAACTCAAGACCCAGCTTTCAATTTCATTTCGGCTAAAGCGAAATTGATGATTTAGTCGATAATAAGGAATCTTGCTATCGGCAATCCATCGACGGATAGTCGTTTCGGAAACGTCCAAAAGTTCAGCGACATCTTTTAACTTCAAATCCATTTGCAAAACCTGCTTATTGAGAGACTGTAAAATCCACAAAGTAGCAAAAAAAGGAAATATACACAAATAGGTTCTAAGAAAAATCGGAAAACAGGGAAACGGCTTCCTCTGCGGAAACGGCTTTCAGCAGCTCTTTTCTTAGCTCAGCGTCTCTGATAGCCCCGGTAAGGAGAGATAAAATCTGAAGATACTCTGTCTGTTTATCTTCAGGTCCCCCGATCATAAAAATCAACCGGACAGGCACTTTATCAAGGGCGTTCCAATCCAACCCTTTCTTTTTCAAAACTCCCACAACGATAAAGAAATCAGAAAAATGCTTCATCTTTGCATGAGGAATCGCAACGCCCATGCCAATGCCTGTAGATACGAGCTCTTCCCGATGAAAAATAGCTCTGCGGAATCCCTCTGGATCCTCTAACTTTCCTCTTTCGCGAAGTAGATCAATGAGCACATCGATTGCTTCGTCTCGAGTGGAAACATCAAGAAAAGCGACAAGTTGAGAATCTAAATAATCAGAAATTTTCATGAAAACCTTTTTCTTAAAAGGCTTCAACAAATCCGCAAAAGGATTAATTTGTTCCAGTATGGCCAAAGCGCCCCTCGCCGCGTAATGTTGAAGTCAACGTCTCTTGCACGACAAAATTTGCCTGCAAAACGGGCGATAGCACCATTTGAGCGATCCTCATTTTCGGCAAGACAGTAAACGACTGAGATCCGTGGTTGATTAAAATCACAGAAATCTCGCCTCGATAGTCTGCATCAATCGTTCCCGGAGTATTTAACACAGTGATTTGATTTTTATAAGCCAGCCCGCTCCGCGGACGAACCTGAATTTCATATCCGAAAGGAATTTCGACTTTTACTCCAGTGGGAACCAAAGCGGAGGTTCCGGGGGCTATGATAAGAGGCTCTTGAACATTCGCTCTAAGATCTGCTCCAGAGGAAAACTCTGTCGCATAGGAAGGGATAAGATCTTCTTCAGGAACTTGAATAGGGACTAATAATTTATGCATGAACTTGCTCTGCCATTTTTAGCAGCTCTTTTAACCGGTCTGGCATTTTTTTGACAAGCTCGCCAGATACTTTCTCCTCAAATACTCGATCATTTCCTGTAAAAAATTCAATAAAAAAAGCAATACGGTCTTTCAATTCAGCTCTTTTTACGATGCAGTCAAGCATCCCTTTTTCGAGTAAAAACTCCGATTTTTGAGCACGAGGAGGCAATTTTTGGCCAATCACTTGTTCCACAACCCGAGGCCCCGCAAAGGCGATCAAGGCATCCGGCTCTGCGATAATCACATCGCCTAAAGTAGCAAACGAAGCGGTCACCCCCCCTGTCGTTGGGTTAGTCAAAACAGAAATATAAGGCAGCCCATTTTCACTGAGCTTCGCCAGCGCGGCCGATGTCTTTGCCATCTGCATTAAAGAGAGGATCGACTCTTGCATCCTAGCTCCGCCGGAAGCTGAAACGATGACAAGGGGAAGTTTTTGCTCGGTGGCCAGCTCGATAAGGCATGTCAATCTCTCGCCCACAACAGATCCCATCGATCCACCCATGAAAGCGAAATCGAGGATCGCCAAAGCGGCCGGCTGGCCTTTCAATAAACAAGTTCCTACGCAGATCGCATCGTCGCGCCCTGTTTTTTTTACAGCTTCTTCCAAGCGATGGGAATAAG
This sequence comes from Chlamydiales bacterium, assembly GCA_036736085.1. GTDB lineage: Bacteria > Chlamydiota > Chlamydiia > Chlamydiales > SM23-39 > SZAS-17. Next base: position 2,233 of record DAINNB010000018.1, on the reverse strand, counting down.
AGTCGGTATCAACAAACTGAAGAAAGTCGACAGGCTTAATGTGAGTAAAATATTCTTGAAATGTCCCTTCATCGGAAAGCAAAGAAATTCTTTGAGCCAATGTAAGACGATAATGATAATTGCATTTAGGACAACAATTAAGGTTCTGTTCCAGCTCATTCGCATGAACTAGCTCAGCGCAGCCTGAACATTTCACCCAGCCGCTAAAACCATCTTTTTTGGTGGTCTGAACCTTAATCTTTGGTTTATTTCTAGAAAATAACCCCATATAAACAACCAGCCTAATTACCCCCCTCCTCTCCAAAAATTTACAATTTGAAGAAGAAGAGGTATGAAATTGCACTAATCATATCAGTAAAAGCAAAGATCATCAACAAGAAGTTGCCTGATGAAACCTTTCTTCTATCTGTTTCCAGTTGAAAATTTGCCACATCGCTTTGACGTAATCAGCTCTAACATTCTTATACTGAAGATAATAAGCGTGCTCCCACACATCAATGCCGAAAATAGGGACAAGGCCGTGCGCGCTCAAAGGATCTTGATTTGCACAAGTAGCGACCTCAAGTTTATTTAAATTTTTATTATAACCAACCCAACCCCAGCCGGAACCTTGAATACCGACGGTCGCTGCATTAAATTTTTCCTTGCAAGCATCCAAACTACCAAAATCTCTCTTGATCATCTCAGCCAAAGAGCCGCTTGAGTTCATGGAAACGTTCTTCGACACAGGCGTCAAGATCATCCAGAAGATCGAATGGTTGACATGCCCTCCTCCGTTAAATTTAATAGCGGACTGCAAAGCGATCATAGACGCCATGTCCTTTTTCTTTTCAGCTTCTTGGTACTTTTCTAGCGCAGCATTTAAGTTTGTTACATAGGCCTTATGATGTTTTGTATAGTGAAGCTCCATGATCTCTGCAGAAATTACTGGCTCTAAAGCACTAAAATCATAAGGCAAATCCGGCAGCTGATAACCGTCTTGCTTTTTGTTTTCCATCTTATCCTCCTGGATTTTTTTCTCCCATCCTAACAAAAAACGAAGGAATGCGCAGCAAAAAAAATTTACAAAATAATCAAATATAATCTACATTGTCCCGCAAAAAAGACCGCTCGACGGATCCCGCGGGCGAAAAATACGAGGTAAAATGTTTCAACTTATCGCTCTGCTTTGTTTATTTTCATGCCAATTGCTTCAAGCTGGCTCTATTCCTTATCCAGATTTTAAACAATCCATTTTTTTGAATGGAATTGACGGACGGCTCTCCCGGTACCAGAAAACCTATGAAAATTTCGACCCCAAATATGTCGAACTATTTGAAAACATTTACAAGCGCAACATCGCGGAAGCAGATGCGGAGCCATATAACCAAAAACAGCGGATTCCAAAAATCATCCATCAAATCTGGCTCGGCGGGAGCGTTCCCGAAAATTACAAAAATTGGATGGCAACATGGGCGAACCTTCATGGATGGACCTACAAATTATGGACGGATGAAGAAGTTAAAACTTTGCCTCTGCATAATCGAGACCTATTCAACAAAACAGCGAACTTAGGAGAAAAATCGGACATGCTCCGTTTAGAAATCCTCCTCAAACACGGGGGCGTCTATGTGGATACCGATCTAGAATGCGTCCGGCCTGAGTTTCTCGAAGAACTTCATCAAAAGTTTGATTTTTATATCAGCATCGAACCTCTTTTCCACGGGATTATTCAAGAATACAAAATGTTTAAATTTTGCAATGCCATTATCGGCGCAGCTCCTCAGCACACGCTAATTAAAGATCTCATTGTCAATTTAAAAGCGAATTATTTGGCCTACGAAAATCAAAGTATTTTCCAAAGGACAGGTCCCAATTATATCACGCGAATTGCTTGCCAATATGAGTTAAGAGGAGCTCATAAACAAAGAAACATGTACCTCCCCTCTTCTTTTTTTTATCCCTTTAGCGTGTGTGAGACAAAGGATTATATCAACTGCCCTGAAAAAATCCTGGACCTCTTTCCAGAGACAGCTGGAATCCACTACTGGATGGGCAGCTGGAGACAGCCAAAACAATTTTCTGAAGGGAAAAAACTATGAACCGATGGACTAAATTTTTCTATACCATGCTATTGACTCCTCTCTTGCTTTTAGGAGAGACCTCACCTTTTACACTGATCACTATCACTAAAGCAGGCTAGCATTTGATAAAAAAAGCTTAGAAGTGCAACGAAGCGTAGTAATTGAAGAAT
>DAINNB010000017.1:0-19779 GCA_036736085.1 Chlamydiales bacterium | reverse complement strand
AGATGGATTGACAGAAAGGTTTTCGAATCGATAAACTTTACCTTTATCAACCCGGACAGACCATGAAAAATTTAGCTGAATACAACCTCATCCGTTTTACTAATATCACGAGAAAAAAAGAGGCGATTTTCGCAAATTTCAAGGTCAAGGGCCTTCGCAACGGCGTGGTGTTTTCGGCTTCGATTTCAGTCGATATCACAGCTCTCGAGCTCCATGCTGGAGATTCTCTCGAGAAGATCGTTGAAGAGTGCGCTCGCCACGGGGTGAAAGAGTTCAAAAAATCTGAGTTTCAATTCGAAGGAATTGAAGCCGTCGGTTCTGACTGTCTGGGTGTAGCGCAGCTTGGCTAGCGCGTTTGCATGGGGTGCAAGAGGTCGGAGGTTCAAATCCTCTCACCCAGATTCTTTTTTCTCACCGAGTCAAGATAAATTTCTACGCATCTTTAATTGCTCTTTTCCCAATCGGTGATTGGAAGATGGTAAGCGATTTTACGATACGTGAATTATTTCATAACAGCACACATGAACTATAATTTATGAGAATTTATCGCATGGACGCGATTGAGGTGGAACGGGTATAGAATACACTTTGTATACTTATCTAAAACAACACAAGTCTAAGACCTATTTTGGATGCTCTGAATTTGTTTTGTGACTGTGGGGAGAGCCTCTTATACCCAACGTGATCCAAAATTTGGTTGCTAGGAGGGTTCAAAGCGCCAAAAATCGATTGTTGCAAAGAGGGGTTGTATTGATTAATACTACCCCTCTTTGCAACAATCGTTTTTTGGCTGCGTTGGCTTTACCTCAAAATTTTGATTCTCACTCGCGCCTTGCCTCCGGCAATGGTCGCTCGCTCCGAATCAAAATTTTGAGGCGCCGCCTTGCCCAAAACCGATTCTTCAGGTTGTTTCGGTATACATGCGAGATAATGTTTCTATTTGAAGGATTTGCATGAAATCATTTACGCTGAATTTTGCATAAGTCATACCGGCTATAATCTCCTGCCGTGCATACAGGATGGAGTTTGTCTTCTTTTCTTAACGATCTAACACCCAAAAGAAATTCCAGGAACATTGATCACATCTAGAATATGAACTAACTTATTCTTTTTAGATGTCATTGAATGGATTTGAATGTTTTAATTAACACATTAAATGTCTACTTAAGTGGAAGGGGAATTATGTTATGTATATCTTGGTTGCACTTTGAATTTCTTATGCATGTTCGTCGTTGCGCTTAATATTGATTTTGCATAATCATGATTTTAGGGGTGTTTCATCGAAGCTCGGATTAAAAACCTCCGTGTATTTTGAGGGAGCGTATCAATACTATAAATATAGAAAGCTTGTTGGTGTATTTTATTTATTCAAAGCGACTTATGCAAGAAAAAAAATTAAAAGAAGATATTCTTGATTTAATTGAATGTTCTAGGAGGCAGGAAACGATTTCAGTCAAAGAAATTATCTTATCGTTGTCGGGAAAAGGGCGAGCTTTGATCCTTGTTTTCTTGAGTTTGCCTTTTTGTCAGCCTTTACAAATTCCTGGATTATCTACTCCGTTTGGTTTGCTCATAGCTCTATTTGGCATTAGGATCGCATTTGGCAAACATATTTGGCTTCCTAAAATTGTGTTATCGAAAAAGCTGCCTTCGGCAGCGGTTGAGAAAATTGCCGATAAATGTCTCAAGTTATTGGTAGGTATAGAACATTTAATTCATCCTAGATTTGAGAGGTTATTTGTTTATAAATTCATGCGTATTTGGAATGGTCTTTTGATTTTCTTTTTAGGGATTTTTCTTGCCATGCCCTTCCCTATCCCTTTTACAAATCTTTCTGCTGGATGGTCCATATTTTTAATAAGCATTGGATTATCGGAAAACGATGGAGTCTTTCTCATTGCAGGCTACGCAGCTGCTTTGATCGCAATAACATTTTTCGTTTTATCGGCAGTTACGATAAAATTTATTTTTTGAGATGGTTTATGGAAGAAGAGATCAAATGGTACGCACTTACTGACGAAGAGGTTTTAAAAAAAACAGCTTCTTCTCAGAAAGGGCTGAATTCTAGCGAATCAAAAAAAAGATTGAAAACGTATGGAGAAAATATTTTCCAAATAAAAAATTCGGAAACTATTTTCTGTATTTTATTTCGTCAGTTAAAAAATCCTATTGTCTATGTATTAATTTTATCTGGTTTATTAGCGTTTTTTCTAAAAAAAAATGTGGATGGGGTTGTTGTTTTAAGTGTTGTTGTTTTGAATACGATTATTGGTTTTGTTCAAGAATATCGTGCTCATAGAATTATTAAGGCATTGTCTGCTTTGATGCCTCATAAAGCAACTGTTTTGCGTAATGGAGATCCTAAGTTATTACCCTCTCATTATTTAGTCCCTGGGGATGTTGTTGTTTTGGAAGCTGGAGATAAAGTTCCTGCTGATATTCGTTTGTTTTCCTTAAAAAATCTTCAGTGTGATGAATCTGCCTTAACAGGAGAGTCTATTCCTGTGACTAAAACAACAGAACCGATGCCTGAAGAGACTCCTTTAGCAGAGAGAAGGAGCATGGCATTTGGAGGTACGTATATTACTGCTGGGATTGGTGTTGGCGTTGTCGTTACCACCGGGTTGAAAACAGAATTTGGTAAGATTACTGAATTAATAGAAACAATAAGCCCCTTAGAAACAGCTCTTTCTATAACCTTAAAAAAAATAGCACGTGGTCTAACCATCGGTGTTTTAATTATGGGTGTTTTCTTATTTATCATAGGGTATTTAAGAGGCGGGACAATATTTGATTCAAGTCTTGCTGCAGTTGCACTTGCAGTTGCTGCAATTCCAGAAGGGCTGCCTGCTGCACTTACAATCGCCTCTGCAGTGGGAGTCCGTAGAATGGCCCGCAACCAGGCCATAATACGTCAGCTGCCGGCAGTAGAGTCATTGGGAAATACCACAATAATTTGTACTGATAAAACAGGAACTTTAACTCACAATGAAATGACAGTACAACGCATATGGACTCACTCGGGCTTTTCTTTTGTGACAGGCTCTGGATTCGCTTTAGAAGGGCGGATAATTCCGGAAATGGGACTGCAAATACAAGTAATCGAAGAGGAGGTTGTTCCTTTATTGCAAAAGTCGATTTTATGTAGTGATGCAAGGTTGGATGAATCTGACAATGGTTGGGCTCCTCTTGGAGATCCGACAGAGGTGGCTTTGGTTGTCGCGGGGAGAAAAGCTGAACTTAATGAAACCAATCTACGTTTAAAATGGAAAAGAGATGATGTAATTCCTTTTGAACCAGAAAGAAAATTTATGGCAACTTTAAATACCTCTCCAGACGGGAAGAGATTTATCTTTTTAAAGGGAGCTCCTGAAGAGGTTCTTTTAAGATGCAATGGCAATCAAGAAAGTAAGTCAAAATGGTTAGGCAAAGTCGATGAAATGGCAAAAGATGGGATGCGTGTTTTGGCTTTTGCGGAAAAAGAAATACAAGAGTTGCCTTTGTACATCATAAAAGAAGATGATATTAAAGATAAATTTGTCTTTTTAGGTTTGGTTGGAATGATTGACCCTCTAAGAAAAGAAGTTTATAGCGCTATTAAATCTTGTCACGAAGCAGGGATCAAAGTAAAAATGGTTACAGGGGATCATCCAGTTACAGCAAAAGCAGTAGGATTAGATCTCGGTCTTTTGACAGGAGATCAGCTCATAGTTACTGGACATGAGTTAAATAGGCTCGAAGCAGATCAATGGCGAGATTTTTCTTTAAAATACAATGTATTTGCCCGCGTTGCTCCAGAACATAAGCTAAAATTGGTAATGGCTCTTCAAGAACAGGGGCATGTCGTTGCTATGACAGGAGATGGCGTCAATGACGCCCCCGCTCTCAAACGAGCGGATATCGGTATTGCTATGGGAATTAAAGGCACCTCTGTCGCCAAGGAGGCGTCTGATATGATTTTGGCTGATGATAATTTCGCAAGCATTGAAGCGGCTATAAAAGAAGGGAGGCGTGTTTACGACAATTTGATAAAATCGTTAACATTTATTTTGCCTACTAGTTTAGGTCAATCATTTATTGTTTTTATTGCAATTTTATTTTTTCCTGTTCGTGAAGGCGTTTTTTTACATCCAATGCAACCCGTTCAAATTCTATGGGTAAATTTGATAGTTGCTGTAGCTTTAGCCCTCCCTTTGGCTTTCGAAAGGCAAGAGCCTGATATTATGAAAAGGATCCCCAAAAAAAAATCAGCTCCTGTTCTTAATAAACTTGTTATTTTTAGAACGATAACTATAACTCTTTTAATGTCATTAGGGACGATTGGGCTTTTTCTTTGGCAGTATCATTCAGGAATTTTAAAAGGAATACCAGAGGAGATTTCTGTTTCTAAGGCGCAAACTATGTCAGTTACTGCAATAATTTTATTTCAGATTTTATATCTTTTTCGTTGTCGTTATTTTGTTTCATCTGTTTTTGGTGTTGGCTTTTTTTCTAATGTTCATTTACTGATTGGGGTGCTTTTTGTCCTTTTTGCTCAGATTTCATTTGTTTACTTTCCTGTAATGAATCATTTTTTTCATTCATCTAGTTTGGATCTTATGTCATGGGGTATTTCGTTAGCCGTTTCCGTTACAATTTTTTCTTTTGTAATTTTGAATAATTTTTTGAAAAATGTTCAGCATCTTGATCAATAACTCCATTTTTGAGAATATGGTTTCATGAAATTTACAGGTTCATTAGTTGCTATTGCCACTCCTTTTCATGAAGATGGAAGTTTAGATAAAGGCTCGTTGGAGAGGTTGGTTGAGTGGCATATTTCTCAGGGTACAGACGGGCTTGTTTGCTCTGGAGCGACGGGCGAATCTGTTTGTTTGAGCGAGTCGGACCGCTTGGAGATCCTCGGTGTTTGTCTGCAAGCTGCGGCTGGAAAAATTCCTGTGATTGCGGGGACGGGTACGCCGGATACGAGAGAGACTGTTCGCTTGACGGAGCAGGCGCAAAAAGCGGGCGCTGCGGGCTGTTTGGTGATTACTCCTTTTTACAATAAACCTACGCCTAGAGGTTGTGTATTGCATTATCGGGAAGTGGCCAAAGTGGGCCTTCCTGTTGTGGTTTACCACAATCCTGGAAGAACTCAAGTTCGTTTGAATGCAGAGGCGTTAGCAGAGATCGGCGCTATTGAAGGAATTGCTGCCTTAAAGGATTCCAGCGGAGACAAAGAGCTTATTCAAAGACTCGGTAGCCTTTCCCCTTTTCCTATTTTATCAGGGGATGATTGGATGACGTTTGAGACTTTGCAAATGGGCGGAGTTGGGGCGATTTCTGTGATTGGCAATATTGTTCCCAGAGTTTGGAAAGAGATGATCCATTTGTGTTTGGAAAAACGCTGGGAAGAGGCGAAGCCCATTTCCGATCGATTTCAACCTCTTTGTGAGGCCCTTTTTCAAGAAGTGAATCCTCAGTGCGTAAAATATGCGCTTAGCTTGATGGGAAAATGTGGAACCACTCTCCGCTTGCCTTTGGTCCCTCCATTGGAAGATTCTAAAAAAGGAGTAAAGAGAGCTCTTTTGCGCCTCGCTTTGCCTTTTGAAGAGAGATTATTGAGTTTCCAATCTGAAAAACAGCGTAAGTAGATTCTTGAACCGAGAACGGTATATACCGAAACAACTTGAAGAATCGGTTTTTGACCGCGTCGGCTTTACCTCAAAATTTCGATTCTCACTCGCGCCTTGCCTCCGGCAATGGTCGCTCGCTCCGAATCAAAATTTTGAGGACCTTCTTGTCAAAAACCGATTCTTCAAGTTGTTTCGGTATATGTTGGCTGTCGAGGGAAAGATTGTGGATAAAAGTCGATTTTTGAGGAGATTTCTTTAAATCTCCACCTTTGGAAACTGCGCTTTTTTTTCTTGGTGTTTGGCGAGATAGGGCTCGATGTGGGTATGGAGAAAATCGCGCACTTGCTGGGGCGCAAGGCCGATCATTTTTTCTAGGTCGAAAAAACCCCTTACTTCGCTTTCTGGTAGGTCAAAATTTGAGGCCACCTCTCGAATCAAAAAGACGTGCGGGTCTTTTTCTTTTTTAGCGGCAATGCTTAGTGTGCGCAAGATTTCATGGGCTTCTTGGCGGCTTTCTCCCTTTTTGACCGCGCTCATGAGAATATTTTCAAGGGCGAGCAGAGGAAGATGTTCTATGACATGTTGTTTTGCGAGCGAGGCATCTACATGGAGGTGATCGATGACGTGGGCTAAGAGATTAAGTAGCGCATCGGCGCCTAAAAATGCTTCGGGAATGCAAAGCCTTCGATTGGATGAATCATCTAAACTTCGCTCGAGCCACTGGGTGGCTGCGGTGTAGGCGGGGTTTTGAGCGAGAGAAATCACGAAACGGGAGAGGCCGCAGATCCTTTCAGCGTAGATGGGATTGCGCTTGTAGGGCATAGCGGAAGATCCGATCTGTTTTTCTTCAAACGCTTCTTGGATTTCCCCTTCATGGGCTAAAAGGCGAAGATCGGTGGCCATTTTGTGGGCGCTCGCTGCAAAAGACTCGAGAGAGTTGAGAAGCGAAAGATCAATTTTTCGGGAGTAGGTTTGGCCGGCGATCGGTAGGACATGGGAAAATTGAAACGAGGCAGCTACCAGAGCTTCGAGCTCTTTTGCTTTTTTCTCGTCGCCATCGAGAAGGGTTAAAAAGGACGCTTGCGTCCCTGTCGCCCCCTTAACGCCTAAAAAAGGAAGGGAGCTTTCTAATCTCTCCCAATCGAGCGCATCTTGGTACATATCTTGAAGCCATAGACAAAACCTCTTACCAATCGTCGTCGGCTGCGCCGCTTGGTAGTGCGTGTAGCTGAGAGTGGGATCGCTTGCATGAAGTTTGGCGAGCGCTGAGAGTTTTTGGATGAGGGCAATTAATTTAGTGTGCAAAAGCCGGAGCGCTTCTTTCATCTGGATGAGATCGGTATTGTCTGCGACGTAGCTTGAAGTGGCGCCTAGGTGCAAAATGGGCTTAGCGGCAGGACATTGGTCTCCAAAGGCGTGAATATGGGCCATGACGTCGTGGCGGAATTGTTTTTCATACATGTGGACTTGGTGAAAATCAATCGTCTCTACATGCTTTTCCATTTGTTGGATCTGCTCTGAAGAGATCGGAAGCCCTAGCTCTTTTTGCGCTTTGGCTAGAGCAACCCAGAGACGGCGGAATGTAGATATTTTAAACTGCTGAGAAAAAAGATAGGACATTTCAGGGCTGACGTAGCGAGTCGAAAAAGGGCTCGCATACGTGTCAAAGGTAGTTTGCTGAGACAAGATTTATTGTCCTGCGCTAGAGCGTTTTTCAACAAAAGAAGAAATTTGGTCCATGAGATGCTGGATTTGTTTTTTTTCCTCAACGCTCACCGTGCAAAGAGGATTTTTTACCATGTCACGTGCCCGTTTGAGAAAGGAGATCGCATGCGAGCTGAAATGGGGAAGCCTTTTATCATCTTCGGCCAATGGAAATTCTTGACGGATCAGCTGCAAAAGTTCTTGTTTAGGTTGACCGTTATAGCTTCTGACGAGAGCTTCTTTACGCTCCATAGGACCCGATCTACTGGCCAAAGTGTAAATAGCTTGTCTTGGCATCTGATCGAGGATTGCATGCAGAGGTTGGGGCATTAAAGTGTAAAACTCATAGTATTGTAAAAAGTTATACGGAGTTTGTCGATTGCCATATGTTGCAAAGAGCCATGCAGTAAATGCGCCATCTCGATATGTTTTTAAAATTTCTTGCGCTCTTTTGATCCTCTCGCCGTGCAAAATCACCGCTTGATTCGTGATCGCTTTCACTTCAGAGGTGATCATCATTAAGTTTTTTAAATCGCTCTCGACATTGTAAGCATCGCTATGACGGAATGTAGTTAAAATCTCTTCTAGGGTCTCTTTTTCTTTTTCATTTAAAGCAGCGACTCGAAAAACGCCGGAAAAACTCGACAGCTCTCCATTATTCGACCTTTCTACGAGAGCGGTCATTTTGGGTTGCTGCATATCTTTCGCTTTAAAGCGGAGGTTGAGTAAATCGTTGAACTTGGACATCATTAAAGCCTCTTTAAAAGTTCGCTGGCCAAAGCCGTGTAATCGATGGAGGCGCGGCTTTTGGGAGCCGTATCAAAGATGGGTTTTCCATAGATCGTCGCCTCAGATACTGCGATATCTCGTCTCACTTTTGTATGCAAGATTTTTTTGGGGAATGTTTGTTCGACGACTTTTAAAAAAGCGTCGTTGCTTTTCCCTCGAGGATTCCAGAAAGAAAGGGCAACACCGATTACTTTTGTTGCATGCCTTTCTGAAATGTTGTTAATGAAAAGAGAGAGGCGCTGCAATCCTTTAACGCTATAAAATTCAGGCGTCGCGCAGACGAGCGAATAGTTGGAAGCGATTAAAGCAGATTCTGTCAGCCAGCAAAGAGAAGGAGGTGTATCGATGAGGACGAAATCATAAGGCAGGCCGGTTAAAATCTCTTTGAGCCGTTCGTGAGAATATCGGTCTGCTGCCAAAGAACCTGAAACTTCGACCCTTTCAAGCCAAGTGTCTGCGGGGATAATGTCCATGCCCGGTACGCATGTTTTTAAAATGACCTCATGGATCGATTTTTCCCCTTGCAAAACAGTGGCCATGCTGTCTTGTTCATCGGGATCGAAGCCAAGGCCTGTTGTTAAGTTGGCTTGTGCATCGAAATCAATGAGGAGAACTTTTTTTTTGTGGAACTGAGCGAGCGCTGCTCCTATATGGAGCAGCGTGGAAGTTTTAGCAGTTCCGCCTTTGAAACTGCTGACGGAGATAACGATCATAACATTTCCTTTTAAGGAGCGGTTGAAAAGGGAGACAATAAAGCGCGTTCGTCTCGTTCTTTTACAACTTTAGCAAGAAAATTAGAAATGTCAATCTCGCCATGCACGACATTGTCGCGCGTGCGTAGCGCAACGGATTTGTGCTCGAGTTCTTGATCTCCGATCGTGAGCATATAATTGGTTTTGAGCATTTGCGCTGTGCGCACTTTTTTCCCCACAGACTCATTTGTATCGTCAATGTCGCAGATAAATCCCGCTTGTTTAATTTTCGCGGCCACCTCTTTTGCGTAAGGAATGTGCCTGTCAGCCACAGTTAAAATCCTCACCTGATAAGGGCTAAGCCACAGAGGGAATTTTCCAGCAAAGTGTTCGATCAAAATACCGAAAAATCTTTCGATCGATCCAAAGAGCGCCCGATGCAGCATGACAGGCCGTTTGTGTCCAGCGTCCGCATCGACGAACTCGAGTTCGAATTTTTGCGGAAGCGACATGTCGAGCTGCACAGTCCCGCACTGCCAAAAACGTCCGATCGCATCGCGGATGTGAATATCGATCTTCGGTCCATAAAAAGCGCCGTCGCCTTCATTGATCCGGTAGCTATGGCCCCAATCATCGAGCGCGCCTTTTAATCCATTCGTCGCTACTTCCCAATCTTCATCAGACCCGATTGTTTTTGATTTTTCCGGACGAGTAGAAAGTTCTAAACGGTAAGGAAGGCCGAACGTCATGTAGATTTTATCGGCCAGCTGCAGGATCTGATGGATCTCATCTTGGATTTGCTCTGGGCGCATGAAAAGGTGCGCGTCATCTTGATGGAATCCGCGAACTCTAAAAAGCCCATTGAGCGCTCCAGAGGCCTCAAATCGGTGCACGTGGCCGATCTCCGCAATCCGAAGAGGCAGTTCTCGGTAGCTGTGGATCGCTGTGCGGTAATAGAGCATGCAGCCTGGACAGTTCATCGGCTTGATAGCAAATTCCCTCTCTTCGATTTGAGAAAGATACATGTTTTCTTTGTAGTGATACCAATGGCCCGAGCGCTCCCAAAGTTCTTTGCTCATCATCATGGGCGTTTTGATCTCTTGGTAGCCTGCGGCATCTAAACATTCCCGAAGAAAAGCAATGAGCCGATTCCAGATGATAAGGCCATGGGGATGGATAAACGGCATGCCGGGAGCTTCTTCTTTAAAAGAAAAAAGATCGAGCATGGGGCCGAGCACCTTGTGGTCCCTTTTTTTCGCCTCTTCCACCATGAAAAGATAATCTTTCAGCCGTTTTTTATCGGGAAATGAGATCGCGTAGATGCGAGTGAGCATCTCTTTCGTTGAGTCTCCTCTCCAATAAGCTCCCGACGTTTTGAGCACTTTAAATGCTTTGATTTTATTTAAAGCGGCTAAATGAGGTCCGCGGCAAAGATCGAAAAATTCACCTTGGTGATAGCCGGAAATGGCTCCTTTTTCATCAAACTCCCCGATGAGCTCTTTTTTGTAAGGGTTGTGGGAAAATCGTTTCAGCGCTTCATCTTTTGAGGCAAATTCCATCCGCTCAGGCTTATGATTCTCATGGATGATTTTTTCTACTTCCGTTTCAATTTTCTCAAAATCTTCATCGGAAAGGGTCAAGTCGGCAAAGTCGTAATAAAAGCCATGCTCAATTGGAGGTCCGATTGTAGGTTTCGCACTCGGCCAAAGGCGCATAACCGCTTGCGCCAGCACGTGGGCCGATGTATGCCAAAAGACCTCTTTGCCCTGCGCGTCATCGAAAGAATAGAATAGAACAACGTCGCCATCTTGCAGCGGTGTAGAAAAGTCTTTCAAAGCTCCATTGATCGAAACGGCGACAGCCTGCTCAGGCGCCGTCAAATGAAGTTTCTCGGCAACATGTTTTGCTGTGCTCCCTTCAGGGATTTCAAAATCGTTTTGCTGATTCACTTTGATCTTCATTTGATACCTCATGATAATATTGAAAGCAGTTTAGCAAATGAAGAAAATAAAATAAATGATTATCCATCTGAAGGGATTATTTGAACTGGATGTCTTCGCTCCCAAGCGCCTTTGATTTGAAAACCGATGGCAGCGGGGACGATCCAGACAGGAAGAGTGGCAGCTCCTAGGATGACTAAGGCTGCAAATTTAACTTGCTCAGCGGTCTTTTGCTGGTTTTCGTTGGCGATCTTGTCCGACAGACTTTCTGGCAGAATGCGGTGCTGCTCATAAGACCAAATCGAGTTTCCAATCGCTTGGTGCAGCTCGTTTGCATTTGACCCCCCGCGCAATAATCCTGTAAGGATCAGAAAAATGCTGGCAGTGGCTATAAGGCCAAGGCCTCCTGTATAAAAAAAGAGGGTAATGCAAGATCCCCCTGCAACAAAGGCGACCAGCATTTTAATGCCCGCTATTACTTTTGTTAAAAAGTTACAGTGAATCACTTTTGCTTCAATGTCTTTGTCGAGTTTCTTTAGATCTTTATATTTGGATTTGAACGTTTCGAGATCGATCGAAGGAACTTGGTCGGCTTTTACGTCTTGATTGAAAAAATGTTTTACCACTTCGTTATAACACTCCGCACTCGTCCTTCTAATAAAAGCTTCTTTTTGCTGTTTCAAAAGATCTTGAAGTTCTTCATCGGTCTTTATTTGCTCTAATTTTTCTGGACTTAGTATGAAGGCCTGCCCAAATAGATATTTAGCTTTATGGTCCGCTTCCTCGAGCCCTTGGCTGAACTGGCAGGCGTTTTGGAACTGATAAAAGCCGCTAATGGCCAAAAATATCGATTGGGCGAGAGAAGCTGCGGTGCCTATCGTAGAAAAAATGGAAGCTGCCTGTCCGGTTTTGAGAAGAAGGACGGCTTGAGTAGAACGCATAGAGCTTGCCGCTGTTCCTGAGATTTTGCCGGGAGTATAGATCAATCCATGGAAGATTCCTCCAGCTATATCCCCCTTCTTAAAGGCGTTGGCGCTGTTGTAAATGCCAAAGGCCGATCTTGCTATTCCATAAATGGTTTGAGCTAAGGAAGCACCTAGAAAAAATTGCTCTGCAGCGGAAAAGCCGCAGCTGGCTACTTGAGAGGTTTTGGTAAATAGGTCATAAAGGTCCCAAGTTTGCCGCGCGGCATTGACCGTAGAGAAGAAGAGGCGCGCGTTTTTTCTGGCTAGGGCTGCTCCGGACGCTAGCGTCTCTTTGGCGTCGTATAAGGCGGCTGCCATAGGAGATGATCGTCTGTCGTGATCAATTAGTGATGAATGCATAATTATTTGTTATTTTTAGTAACATATAATTATATCACACTAATTAATTAATTATAATCTTAGTTTTTAGCTTATTTAGAGTCTTTTTAAGGCTTAAGCGTTTACGGTACTGGATGCATTTCCATTGGGGATCAAGGGAGGTCTCTTTTTTAAGTTGTTGAAAATCAATATTTTGGTGTTTTGCGTAATGGTGGAGGGCCAGGTAGAGATAAAAATAGACGTCTTCAAACTTAAGGTGCTGGGAAGCAAATTGTTGCGCTTGGATAGAGATGTTTTGAGCCTCCCTATCGTGCTTTCGGGCCCATTCGATCTTTTCTAGCAGGTCCGAAAGATCATTTTGGACGGGGATATAATGGACATAGGGCTTAAGGGCCCGGTAAAACCACTGGACCTCATCCGATTCTTGCTTTAGGCAGACCGAATTTGAAAGGAGCCTCCACTGGTATCCTGGGTAGGTGCACATACGGCCGTCGAGGACGGGAAGATATTTGTAGGCCAGATGATCCCTTTTGGAAAGAGGGGGTTTTTTTAGGCCTAGCTTTTCGACTGCGACTTTGATCTGGGGGTTATCTAAATGGATAAATCCTGCGTCGATACTTTCCGAGTGTTCTGCCGCCATTTGGCAAAGAAGAAACCGGGGCGTTGTCGAAAAATGGGCCACAAATCGATCAACCGACGGCTCTCCTGTATCGGTTATGCTTCCTCTCCAGACGGCCTTCTCGATTTTTTTTTTCCAGGGGATCTCGGGGATGGTCTGCAAGACTTCGATAGCGTCTTGGTACCATAATTTGGATAAACAAAATTGAGCCGGGATTAAAACGATGCAGTTAGACGCAATCGATTTTCTCTTGGCCTGCGCTAAAATCGGGGCTTGTTCGTCCGGATTTTCGACAAGATAGAAATCCGAAGGGGTAAAATACTCGGGTATCCCGTCCATGCCGCAGAGGATAAAATCGCAGTCGGGAATGTTGGCGTAAAGCAAGAGAGTTTTCAACATTTTTTCAGTGAGAGTGTCCCTATAGGAAAAAGGAGCCCCGTTTGGTACGAATTTATAAAGTTTGTTGTCCAAAATGCGAAACCGGGTTATTTCAGGAAGAAAGCCCATTTGCTGATAGATCCTCTCAAAGGTTTTATCTAGAGAGGAGATGCAGATCTTTTTTTTGGCAAAAGAGGCAAAATCCTCCTCTAACTGTTCAAGCATCCAAGAAGCTGGAGGCTCTTTTAATCTTTTTTGAAAAAGTTTTTGAGGAAAAAAACTTCGATGGCATTCGTTGTCCCGCATAAGAGGAAGAGATTTGTCGATGATTGGAATAAAAAGGGCTGCTAGGCACGCAAAAAGGATGAGATAGATTCTTTTGATTAAAGGCTTCATGATCTATTCGCGCTCTTTAGAAAATCTGCTTTGCATTATCTTCCTCGCCAAGCATATACTGAGGTGAGTTCAGAAACAGTTATGAACTGAATTTGCATCAGTATAAAGGAAATTATATTTTTTTCTCGTAGGAATCCTCTCATGAAATGGACTGTCATATCGCTTTTATGTTTTTCTTCTTCTTTGTTCGCTTCGCCAGTCGGCAATGCGGCGGCGCCAGAGCTTATTGAGCAAGGATTTTTTGTCCCTGACGATTGGTGGGGCAATGTTCGGCTAGGTTACGAGGGAGATTTTGTCAGCGATGGAAAAATGCAGCAATATGGGCAAGGCTATGGACGCGTCGATAGCTATGAACAGCAGACGAATAGCGGCGTCGTCACAGGCAATATTGCCGATAGAGTCGATCTTTTTTGCGTGCTAGGTTCCTCTCGCACAAACGCCGATTGGCGTTTTGTTGACTCAGAAAACGGCGTTCACCGGATGGAAATGGAAACGAACTACGGTTTTCTTTGGGGGGCCGGGGTTAGAGGAATTCTTTATGAAGAGGAAGGTGTTTGTTTGACTTTAGGAGGACGGTTTGAGCGTTCTTCTTTCGATCCTAGCTGGCTCACTTCTGACGGAGTTCCCAAATCGGTGGCCTCCGGTCGTGTAGATTGGAGTCAATGGCAGATCGATTTGGATTTTTCTTATACCATCGATATTTTTGCTCCTTACATTGGCGTTAAATATTCCCACGCGCGCACTGAATTGAACAGTTTTTCTTGTCCTATTTCGGAAAAGGGATCTTCAAACCAATTTAAAAATCGTCTCCCTGTAGGGATTTTTCTTGGTTGCGGCCTTTCTTCGGGTAAGTATTTTATGTTGAACTTAGAAGGGCGTCTTATTGATGAAGAAGCAGTTACTGTTTCTGGCGATATTCGATTCTAACTTTCTGCTTTCTATAAATTTAAAAATGACCTACACTGATTTGTTTTTATAGATCAAACAATAATGTATAGGTTATTCATGGGCTTTAGAACTAGAAATCTTCTCCTATCGGCCGGACTCTTGTTAAGCGCGCCTCTTTTTGCTCAATCAGGATCAGCAAATAATAATCCTGACCGCAATGACATGGAAGCTTTGAGACGATGGCTTCAAGATAAGCGGATGGTTTCCGTAAAAGAATTGGGAGGAGATCTCTCGCTCAGCTGCGAAGTGCGCTCGGAATTTCAGGATTCAAGCGAAATTTATAACGGTGAAGAGCTGCGCAGCAATATTAATGGAAAGCCCCCTCGCGCGTGGGACGTCGAAGTGAACATCATGATCGACTACCGCACCGATTTCACATGGTCCAACATCAAGTTGGAATTCGACAACGACATGGGCACTTTTAATGGAACGGACAATAAGGTTAGATTGGAAAGGGCCTATATCGGCGGCCGCCTGATCTCTTCCGACACGTTGACATTGGATGCCGAATTAGGGCGCCGTAATTTGAGCGTTTATGATTCTAAACTCCAATACAGCTCCCGATTTGACGGTCTTTTACTTCGATTAAGTCAAGCTTTTGAAAACATCGGCGATTTTTACTTCACCCCCGGCGTGATCATTGTCAATGATAAATTTGACCATTATGCCTATATTGCGGAATTGGGAGCTTTGCAGATCGCCAATACGGGATTTTATCTCAAATATTCGACGGTCTATTGGTATAAAAATACAAACAAGCTGCTTCCCAATCGTTACCGTTATTGCGTAGCTCAGCTGCTCCCTTATTATCAGTTTTATCCAGAGTGGTTTAATAAGAGGCTGATCAAGATTTATGCAGCGGGTTTATATAACATCATGGCCCAAAGACTTCGTTTGCCTCAAGCCGATCCATCAAATCCTGCTAAAGTCTTACTGGTGGATGGAAAACCTGTATGGAAATATTTTTCCCGTCAAAATTTGGGCTGGTATGTAGGTCTGGCAATGGGAACAGTGAAGAAAGCGGGAGATTGGGCTTTGGAAGCGACATTCCAATGGCTGCAAGCTCAAGCAGTTCCAAACTGGGATGCAGGAGGCATTGGCCGTGGGAACTCAAATCGAGCCGGACTTTTTCTTTTAAATGAGGATAAGCCTGCTACTTTGGATAATTTGACTACTGTACAAAATGCGGTTGGCAATGGAAATTTTTACGGGTTTGAGGCAGATGCTCTTTATGCATTTACTAGTAACTTAACGATGGAACAGAACATTAAGCTGTCTTGGACATTGGATAAGGACATCGGACCTAGCATCAGCTACCGTCAGTGGGAAGTTGAATTTATTTATGCTTTCTAATGTCTTTCGAGAAAGTCATTGTGATTTTCTTTAAGTAATAGCGAAAGACAAATCGCATGGGAAGTTTTTCTTTCTTCCCATGCGCAAATACAAATTGATAGCCCAGCCTGCTAAAAATACTTCGATACGTTTCCACGATCTCTTCGTTAACTTTCTCTCCGTGAAAAAATAGGCAAAGGGGAATTTTTTCCTCTTGGAGCTTCTTCGCTTTCTCAAAACTCTTTTGCAGGGACGCTCTGCTCTCAGGCAGAGGAGGAACAATCCAAATCGATTCGACAAGACCGTTGATCCAAGGAAACTGCTGAAAGGGGTTTGCTGGAACGATGATATTGAGTTTAGGAAAATGGGCAAAGAGCAACACGGCATCTAGCCACGATCTGCTATGATATACAATGAGCTGGTCGGGAGAAGGCTGTGGAGAGGCAAGGGTTAGCGTTCTCACTGATTTAACAATTTTTTGTGCGAAAAAAGGGAAAAAAAGGGCAGATAGGCGTCCTACTGTAATGATATTGACGATGAGCGTGAGGACGCTGATAAAGGCAAATCCGCTAGCGGCTGTCAGGTGGAGCTCTTCGCTGATAAAATACAGAAAAAACGAAGCCATGAGGACGCCGACAAAACTTAAAAAATTGGCGGCTGCAATAATCTGTCCCCGTTTTTCATCGGGGCTGTTGATTTGAATAAAAGAGTCGAAAGGAACCAAGTACATCCCTCCCAAGATCCCTAAAAGGGCCAAAGTGATCAGGGTCATTGTGAGCGACCAAGAGAAGAGATAAAGGATGAGAAAAACAAAAGAGATGAAAAATCCAGTCAGGCAAGAGAGGCCCAGTTCGACCCGGTCTTTCGATAATTTTCCTGCTAAAAGGGCTCCGATTGCAATTCCGACTGCCGTGGGTAAAAATAAATACCCTCCCCCCACTTCGCTCAAATGGAGCGATTGCATGGCGAACGGGATAATATTGAGCTGAGTAAAGGCCCCGATAAAGAGAAAATAGGCCGAGCCAAAAATCGTTGGGATCAGATGGGGAACGCTCCAGCTGAGCTTGAGATTTTGGTAAATTTCATAAAAGAAAAAGGGGTTGATCTTCTTTGTTGAATTTTGCGGCTCTGTCTTTTTAATCCCCAAGCTCGTTAAAAGCCCTAAAACAGCGATGAGCACACAAAAAGAAGCTTCGAGCACAAAGTTTTTATTAGTGATGTCTGTCAGAAAAGAGGCCAAAAAAGTGCCAAGGATAATGGCTAAGTAGGTAAATGAGGTTAAAGAACCGTTCGCCTTAGAGACCATTTTAGGTTCGACAAGCTCAGGAATAATGCCATATTTCGAAGGTCCGAAAATCGCGCTTTGAGTCGCCATAAAAAAAAGAGCTGTATACGATCCAAAAGGCGATTCAAAATAGACGGCCAAAAGCCCAAACAGCATAATAAGCACTTCTAGAATTTTGGTATAAACAGTGATCGTTCTCTTGCTGATCCGGTCGGCCAAAACCCCCGCGCTTGAAGAGAAAAGAAGAAACGGAACAACGAAAACGCCGCCCGCCATTGAAAGGACAGTGCCCGCCGCTGCAGGACCTTCGACGTTGATCAAGAGGTAAATGACCAACAATTTAAAGATGTTATCATTCAATGCGCCTAAAAATTGAGTCGCATTCAGAAGGATAAAAGAGCGATAATCTGTTCGAGAGAGCCAATGCATGTAGGGATTTTTTGTTTTCAGTCTTCAGGTTAGCTGCAACCCCTGCCTCTTGGCAATAGGAAAAATTGAATACGAATGTGAATTTGCAGTCTATATGGGGCTTCGCTCCATACCCCACTAAAGGACTGCGTCCCTTCGAATCCTTTTTTTACTCTGTACAATCATTTTCCTTATGATAGAAAATAACACAAGAAAACTAGGTTTCCAAAGGACGAAGTCCTTTGGTGGTGTATGGGGCAAGGCCCCATGCGAACTCTCGGAGTAATCAACATGACAACATCTGCTTCATTGGTATTAGGAAATCGATTAGATACGCTTGCGAATATTCTAGCTCAGGTGTTGGAAAAAGATGGAAGCGATCCTTTTGTGGGGCGGGTGATTTTGACGGCGAGCGCGGAGATGAAGGGGTGGCTTTTGTTGAAGCTGGCCCATTTTTCATCGAAGAGAGGGGTTGCTGGGCTGAAAATTTTTTCTTGGCAGGAAGGGATAAGGTATTTGCTGAATCAGCCGGGGAAGGAATTGTCTTATGTGGAGCTGTATTTACTTGTGTATGATGCCTTGAAGGTGAGCGAAGATGAAGAAGTTAGGACGTATGTAAGAGAAGCGAGGCTGGCTGATTTAGCGCAGCAGGTAGCTGATTTGTTTTCGACGTATGGATATTACGGCGGGGAGTCTTGTTTTGCTGGAACGGATGATTGGCAAGGGCGCTTGTGGAAGAAGTTGTTTGTTGAAAGGCCTTGGAGAGCGCCAGTACAGCTATTGGCCGAGCCGATGCGTGTGAAAGAGAGGGTCTATTGCTTCGGTTGCGACGAGCTGCCCCCAGCTGTTTGGGAGGCGATACTTAGACTTAGCGAAGTGAAAATTTTTCATTTTTCCCCTTGCGCGTCCTATTGGACCGATCTTTGCAGCGATAGAGAGCGAAGAGCGATGAGTCGTTCAGGGAAGAAAAGGGGCGTTTCTGAAGGGGAGCTGGAGCTGTTTCAAGAGTATTTGCTGGATGCCCATCCTTTGCTGGCCAATTGGGGAAAAGTCGGGCGAAGGGCGCTAGAGATTTTTGAAGCGCATGAAATGGATGTGCAAGAGGCCTACGATCCCTTGGAAGAAAGAGAGAGCTATTTAGGAGCTTTGCAAAAAGATCTTTTGTGGAATAGGCGTTTAAGCGCTTTTCCTGATGAATCGGTGAAAATTAACAAAACAGGGGCCTCCAAGTTGAGAGAGGTGCAGGTCCTCTATGATGAGATGCTTCGCGCGCACCAACGCGGCATTGCCTTTTCGGAGATGCTTGTTCTGGCTCCTGATATCAACGTCTACGCCTCGTTAATCGAACTTGTTTTTTCTGATCAAGATAGACCTATTCCCTATCGAATGACTGGAGTGGACCAATGCCAGCCAAGCTGGCAAGGATTTAAGCGATTGCTCCATCTTTCCCAGTCGAGATGGGATGCAGAGTCTTTGCTTATTTTATTTGAAAATCGAGCATTCAGGGAGAAAAGAGGATGGGATTTAGAAAGGCTGGATCAGATAAGGGGCTGGATTGCAGACGCTCGGATCCATTGGGGACAAAGCAAAGAAGACAAAGAAAAGGTCCTTTCCGGGTGGTTAAACCGGAGCCTGCCGGCAGTATCTCGAGGAACATGGGAAGAAGGGGCGGACAGGTTAGTGAGCTCTTTGGTTTATTTATTTCCTGAAGACCAAAATGAGTTGCCAGCGGCAGTTCCTTTGAAAGGCGTGGGTCTGGGCGATGCAGATGAAGTGGAAGAGCTTTTGGAGCTGATTTTTCAGTTGAAAAGAGATTTGTCCATTTTGGCGGACGGCTCACTTCGAAGTCCCAAAGAATGGGGCGAGTATTTTGACTTCCTCTTCACTTCTTATTTTCCCGAACAAGAGCTGGGCGTTTTGGAAGAAACGATCTATGCCTTGCGCAAGGCTGAATTGAAAACAAATGAAAAAGTTCCTTTTTCTGTTCTTGCTTACCTGTTTGCCCGTAAACGGACCGGTTCGGTCCATTCCTCTCTGTTGCATGCGGCTCAAGTAGCATCGATAGAGCCGGGGGCCATCGTCCCTTGCCGCGCTCTATTTTTATTGGGACAGGATGAAGAGAGTTTTCCTAGGCGCTCTTTTTCGTCGTCGCTTGATCGATGCAAAGGATCTAAAGAGGCTCCTCCCCTTTGTTCGGAGATCGACCGGTATCTTTTTCTACAGGCAGTTTGCTTTGCGCAAGATAGTTTGGTCATTAGCTATGGCCATATTTCTGCAGAGGACGGCAAAGAACTGGGGGCTTCGATCGTTGTGAGAGAGTGGCAGAGCATTGCTAATGATCTGTCTGTAGCGGTCCATCCGTGTTTTCC
>DAINNB010000016.1:3299-19786 GCA_036736085.1 Chlamydiales bacterium | reverse complement strand
TATGTATTCAGCCTCTCTCTCGCTCTTTTCCTCCTGAGCCTGTCTGAACATCAACCAAGCCTCGATATTTTCTATGAAGCGGCCAACGCATTAAATAATTCAGGCCTCAGCACAGGACTTACAGAAAAACTCTCCTCTATAGGAAAAATCCTCATCGCCTTACTTATGCTCATGGGACGCGTCGGCGTGCTCACCTTCGGAGTCGCCATCTCTTCACAAAAAGAAGAACCCGTTTCTTTACATAAAAAGACAGAATTAATTACTTGAAAACAGATTTTTTCTAGTGTTTTTTTAATCAAATTTAATATAATTACTTCGCAAAAAAAAACCTTATAGAGAAAAAAGATGTTTTCCACTGTCAACTCTTCTTGTTCAAGTTCTTCGAGCTCGATGTCCATTCCTCCCAATAGAGACTTCTCTTACCTGGCCTACTCTGAGGCTTTACAGCAAATGACCCAGCTAACTAACCCCGAAGCACCTGAAGTTCTCCTTTGTCTGGATCCCGAGATATTTTTTGCACAATTCGAGATCAATACCCGTATATTTACAAAACAGGACGTCGAACTGCTTCAACACATTTTTCAGACGTTAAAATTCCATCCCAATGTGTGTTTATTCGACATATTTGGTTTAAAATTTTACCTTTTATTGAAAGAACTAGGCGACTCATTTTTCATTGAACTTCCTGGCGAACTGGTCGAAGAATGGGAAGCTATGTATCTGCAAGCCTACTTAAATTTATTTAGAGAAAGTCCAGTAAACCACCTTCCTAAAACAAATGGCATCCTTAAGTTCAGCGCGACCCCCAAGCAATACTACACTTTTTTACTTGGCTTTACAGTAAAATTAACTGCCCATATAAATAGAAATTTATCTGAAAAATCAGCTAAGGCGAAATCAACAAAATTACACATCCGCTTTCAAAAAGGCGTCGAATCTATTTTAGCCGAGTGGGACTCTCTACAGAAACTATTAGGCAAATGCCTTATCCTCCCCCAGCCTTCCCTGATTCTTTGCGATCGTACTCTCAACAAAACTCCCGGCGCCAAACAGATGAGGCCCCAATCGCTAGAAGAGGTTCAACAAGCCGGAAGAAATCTTTATTACTTCATCGGAATGGTCTCCGCCGCCCATTTTGCCAATGCGATAAGAAACTGGACAGGACTCTACTCACCCTACTTCAATGAACTTTTACAAGAGCTAAAACCTCTTAGTCATTTAAAAACTACCCAAGAAATTTTAAAATGCGCAAAAAAATGCTTAGACTTCAACTCTAAAAAGCTCTGCCTCATACAAAAAAAATTAGAAAGTTTGGCATCCGACGTAGTGCGATCGCAAAAAGGAAAGCTCTCCTATGAAATGTGGTGTGAAGAAAATCAAATCCCCGTAAAACAAACAAAAACGCACGAAAGCTTTTTAGAAGGGCTTATTCAAAGATACCATCAGATTACTCTTGAATCATGCTGGCTAACAGATTGTCAAAAAGTTTTAGAAGAGTCAATTATCTCTCCTTTAGATCCTTCATTTCACACCATGCAAGCTTATGAAAATCGGATTCATCATAATTTAAAAGCCATCAGTCAAGACCTGTTTTCCATTTTAAGCTCCTCACCAGATGAACAAATGCTCTCAGAGCAAACAGACCTTCAAAAACAGCTGTATAAGATCAAAGGCAACTTTTTTGTTTGTTTCCAATTCGTTTTCAACGAAATCGACGCTCTATCCCTTTCATTACAAACTAACTACGGAAGTCTTCTTAAGGACAGTTCTTCATTAGAAATGATTGTCCTTACGATTGAAAAATTTCTCGACAGAACACTAGACCAAATCTATGAGATCGATCCAGACATATGCAAAGGAGAACCCCTTTTGCAAGAATTGCTTTGGCTCTGCCGTCTTTTTATTTTCGTACATGACACCAATTACATAACGCAAGCGACAGCAGAGAAAAAGGAGTTAGACATTTTTCCCAATAGGTTCTTACAATTTTTAGCTTTAGAAGAAGAGGTCGCTCCAGGATTCGAATCTTTTGCATCAGCAGCTTCTTCAAGTGAATCCGGGCTCGATTCTGAAGAGGAGCTTTTCTCTTTGGAGCCGCTGCATCTAAATTTAGATCTTTCCAAAACTCTTTCAGATCCTCAGCTCGCAACAATCGGCGGCGCAGATTTAGAAAGCAGCCTCTCTCCCGCTGTATCTACTCACTCTGAACCACTGCAAAACATCTCAGAAAGCTCTGCTTCCTCTCAGTCCCACGCTTCACAGGCAACTTCCTCATCCCACGGCAAAAAAAAATCCAAAGCCGCAGTTCGAGCGCAAGACACGGCCCAGCTAACCCCTCTCGAATCTCCACCCCGTTTCCCTCAAGCGATCGACCCCCGGGTCCTTTTAGAGGTCAAAAAAAGACGGCATGTCGAAAAAATCTTAAAGCAATTAGGCTTGCAGCCGATTAGAACGAAGGGCAGCCATACCGTATGGCAGCATCCCGAGGATGCAAATATCCAAACCGTCGTTCCCCATCACCCTGAAATTGCCAGAGGGACCCGCCATGCAATTTTTGAACAAATAACGGGAGAAGACTTGTAGAAAACCCGTCTTTTTATACCAAAACAGAATCAACCACTTAAACACATATTTGTGGTGCTTTTCGAGCGATTTCCATACAATTAATCACTCAAAAAAAATTATAAAGGATAAAGATGTTTTCCACAGTTAGCGCTTCTTCTTCAAGCTCTTCGAGCTCAAGGCCCATTTCATCCAATAGAGATTTTTCTTTGCTGGCCTCTTCAGCGGCTTTGCAGCAAATGACCCAGCTAGCAAACCCTGTAATGCCCGACGTTCCCCTTTGCCTGGATCCCAAGGAATTTTTTGCGCGATTCCAGATCAATACCAGCCTATTTAATAAAGAAGATGTCGAACTGCTCCAAAATATTTTTCAAACACTGAAATTGAACCCTAATATTTCTTTATTCGATGTATTTGGATTAAAACTCCGTCTTTTAATAGAAGAACTAAGGGACTCCTTTTCGATTGAAATTTCCATGGAACTGGCGCTAGAGTGGTCCACTACCTATCTACAAGCCTATTTAAGTTTACTTGGAGAAAGCCCAGAAAACAGGCTGCCTAAAACAAAGAACATCTCTAACTTCAGCGTACCTCCCAAAAAATACTACATTTTTTTAATCGACTTTACAAAAAAATTAACTGCCCATGTAGACGGAATATTATCCGAAAAATTCCCTACAAAAAAATCAACAAAATTGCGCCTCCATTTTCAAAAGGGCATCGAACCTATTTTAACTCAATGGAACTCCCTGATAAAACTATTAGGCAAATGCCTTATTCTCCCCCAGCCCTCACTTTTGCTTTGCGATTTTCCGCTAGTCGAAGTTCCTGGAGCCCACCGGATGAAGCCAAAGTCGCTGGAAGAGGTTCATGAAGCTGGACGCAATCTTTATTATTATGCTTCGATGGTCTCTTCGGCCTATTATGGAAATGTCTTCAAAGAAGGGGCCGGCCTCTGTTCCTCTTACTTCGACGAATTTTCGGACGAGCTGCAACCTCTTAGTTACTTAAAAACTAGCCCAGAAATTCTAAAATCCGCAAAAAAATGCTCAAACTTAAATTCTAAACAAATCGTTGTCAACACAAGAAAATTAAAAAGCCTGATAATCGATATAGAAAGAGCGAAAAACGGAACTCTCTCCTACGAGACCTGGCTCAGAGAAAATGGAATTTCCTCTAAAGGAACAACAACGCCTGAAGATGTTTTAGAACAAATCATTCAAAAATCCCGCCAAATTCATCTCGAATTATGCTGGCTGAAGGATTTGCAAAAAGTATTAGAAGATTCGATCATCTCTTTTTTAGACCCTTCATTTTACACAACGCAAGCTTATGAACAGCGTCTTTTTCCTAATCTAGAAGCTATAGGTCAAGACAAGCTTTCTGTCTTAAGCTCTTTAACTAACGAACCAATGCTTTCAGAGCAAACAGACCTTGAAAGCCAGCTTTATAATATCAAGCGCAACTTTTTTATTTCCTTCCAATTTGTCTTTACTACACTCAATTCTCTCTCAATGTCATTGCAAACCAACGACGGAGAATTGCTAAAAGAGGCCTCTGTATTAGAACTAATCGTCGCTACGATGGAACAATTTCTCAAAAAAAACCTGACAGAGCTCTACAATATCGATCCAGACCTATGCAAAGGAAAGCCTCTGCTGCAAGACCTGCTTTGGCTCTGCCGCATTTTTATTTTCGTACATGACGCCAATTACATCCTACAAGCAGCGTCTGAGAAAAGAGATTTAGATATTTTCCCCGATCGCTTTTTACAATTTTTGAGTTTGGAAGAAGAGGATCCCCAAGGATCTGAATCTTTTAGCGATAGTTATTCTTCAAGCAGATCCGAAAGTGAATCAGAAGAAGGTCCCTTTTCTCTCGAGCCGCTGCAATTCAGAGAGTCCCTGTCTCGCTTCAATGAAGACCTTTCCATAACTCTTCCAGATATCTCTCTCGCAGCAGTCGGCAGCGCGGATCTAAAAAACGAACTTCCTCTCCCCCTTTCGGCTCCCTCCGAGCCATTTCAAAGCATCTCAAACGAGCCACCATCTTCTCGGTCTCATGCTCAGCAAAAAACTTCCACCGCCCATGGCAAACAAAAAGCCAAAGCCCGAGCGCAAGAAATGATTCACCCAACTCTTCTCGAATTGCGGCCTCGAGAACCCTCGCCGCCCCGCTTTCCCCAAGCTATCGATCCTAGGGTCCTTTTAGAGGTCAAAAAAAGGCGGCAAGTCGAAAAAATTTTAAAGCAATTAGGTTTGGAACCGATCAGGACTAAGGGCAGCCATACCGTATGGCAGCATTCTGAGGACGCAAATATCCAAACTATCGTTCCCCACCACCCTGAGATTGCTAGAGGGACCCGCCATGCTATTTTTGAACAAATAACGGGAGAAGACGCTTAAGCGCCTGCCTTTGAAAATTCTCTCCGTAAGCGATAAAACAATTACCGCCCGCTCGGGGGCCGATCGGGTGGTGAAAAAATGTCGTGTACAGAGGAAAATTCCTCTTTTCTTCTGCCCCTATTCCAGGTATTCTCATAGCCATTATGGACGATCTTACTCAAGCTATCGCCAAACGGCGCACCTTTGCCATCATCAGCCACCCTGATGCCGGGAAAACCACATTAACTGAAAAGCTGCTCCTCTATTCAGGAGCGATTGTAACGGCTGGAATGGTGAAGGGGCGCAAAGGCCGCAAGGCCGCCGCCTCCGATTGGATGGCCATGGAGCAAGAAAGAGGAATTTCCATCACCTCTTCAGCCATGCAGTTTACTTATAAAGACACGATCATCAACGTGCTTGATACTCCTGGCCACGAAGATTTTTCAGAAGATACCTATCGAACCTTGACGGCGGCCGATTGCGCCATCATGGTGATCGATGCCTCAAAAGGGGTCGAGAAACAAACGCGCAAATTGTTTGAGGTCTGCAGACTGAGAAAAATCCCCGTCCTCACCTTCATCAATAAAATGGACATGCCCGGCAAAGAACCGCTGGAGTTAATGAACGAGGTGGAAAATGTCTTGCAAATCCACTCTTACGCCATGAATTGGCCCATTGGAACAGGAAGGGATATTTGCGGAGTCGTCGACAGAAATGAAAACACCTGCATTTTCTTTTCCAAAACGTCCCATGGCGGCTCGCAAAAAGCAGATCTTACCACTCTTCCCCTGCAAAGCGAAGAGGCAAAACAAAAAATCCCCTCAGCCAATTACACAGCTCTTCTCGAAGAGCTTGAGCTTCTAGAGCTCGCCGGCAACGCCTTTAACACGCAAGATTTTTTAGACGGGTTGGTCACTCCTGTATTTTTCGCTTCAGCTCTAACAAACTTTGGCGTTGAGCCCTTTTTTGATGCGTTTATCCATTTAGCGCCCCCTCCCCATTCTCGCCTAGCTGACAAGCCTGATGGAACAGAAGTGAGCATCGATCCGATCACAACCCCCTTTAGCGGGTACGTTTTTAAACTGCAGGCCAACATGGACCGCCGCCACAGAGACAGCATGGCCTTTATCCGAATCTGCTCAGGCCGTTTTGACCGGGACCTTATCGTCAAACACCACCGTCTCGGCAAAGAGATCCGTCTTTCCCGGCCCCACGGGATGTTCGCAGGCGAGCGAAGCACGCTCGACATTGCTTATCCTGGAGATATTATCGGCGTAATCAACCCCGGCGTATTTGCCATCGGAGACACTCTTTCTTTAACAGGAGGGTTTAACTTCAAACCTCTGCCCCAGTTCCAACCTGAAATTTTCGCTAAACTCCACCCTAAAGATGTAGGCAAAAGAAAATCTTTCGACAAGGGCATTTTACAGCTCACCGAAGAAGGAGCAATCCAGCTGCTTAAAACCGAACATGACCTCATTTTTGCAGCAGTCGGGCAGCTCCAGTTCGAAGTGATGCAATACCGGCTCAAAGATGAATATGGGGTCGAGACTATTTTGACGCCGCTCCCCTACCAGTGCAGCTCTTGGATCCTTGGCGACATGAACACTTTTTCCAAATCGACCAGCTCGCTCATCGTGCGCGACCGGCTCGATCGGCCCATGGTGTTATTTAACAGTCCTTGGGACAAACAATATAGCGTCAAACAAAACCCAAATCACGAATTTGTAGACATTTTATGAAAAGAGAACCCCTCATCGCCCTCCTTCAAGCTTACGCTTCTCCTTTCCCTGAAGAGGAACAATATAAATCCCGTATGCTAGAGTTTATCCGCGCCCACGAAAATTGTTTTGAAAGATCCCTTGAGCAAGGGCACATGACAGCATCGAGCTGGCTTCTCAACCACGACGGATCAAAATCTCTCCTCATGCACCACGCCAAGCTCAACCGTTGGCTTCAATTAGGCGGCCATGCAGACGGCAACCCCGATCTTATAGGTGTTGCTCTCAAAGAAGCGAGAGAAGAATCAGGAATCAAAGCGATTCGGGCCCTATCGCCCTCGATTTTCGACATCGACATCCATCTCATTCCGGAAAACCCCAAAGAAAAAGCCCACTACCACTACGACGTCCGCTTTTTGCTCCAGGTCGAGACAGAAGAAACGATACAAAAAAACCACGAATCAAAAGAGCTCCGCTGGGTAGGGAAAGACCTTAATCTACTCCCCACTTCAGAACCCTCTGTCGTCAGGATGTTTACTAAGTGGATCCAAAGGTGACCACTCCCTCCCCTAAAGATAAAGTCGAAAATTTGTTCTAATTTTCCATTCTGACGATTGAGAAGAAGATTAGTTTTGGGAGTGATAGAGAGAAGAAATCTATTGGGAGATTTTGCGCGCAGCTAAAATAGGCTGCACGCAAAATTTTTATGCAAGATCTTAGAAGTTTATTTTACGGCTCTTTGCATGCGCTTCGATTGCTTCTCCATAACCCTTGCGGTAAGCGAGTTTAATGTTTGTATCCAGAGTTTTCTCCTCTTCTCTGCACTTTTTTAATTGAAGGCTAAGAGAATCCCTCGAAGCGCCGTATTTCGGCGTCTTTTTTAATGTTGTTTTAATACCCTCAATTTCTAAGGACATTTTTTTATGTTCCTTTGTCATTTGAGAATATTTTTCTCTAGCTTCTTGACGAGTCATTTCTCTTACAGAAATTCCCTCTAAAACGTTTGCTCGGGGGGAAACTAAAGAGAGAACTGGCGAACTTTTTTCAAAAACTTCTTTTGCTTGCAAAGGTAAAGCGCTCCCTTTATTTAACTCTTCAAAGAAATCTGTTTCTCCGATCAGTTCTTCTGATGAAATGACGGCTTCATCTTTCAGCTCAACTAAGCTTTCTGGGGGCATCATGAACTTTTGTTTATAAGCATCCCAACGCTGGTTAAGATGAAGTCCAACTTGTATCAGCACAGGGGTAGCCAGCGCGGCGATAGCAATTAATCCAGTAGAAATTAAAGCTGAATCAAAATTTTGGCTAGAGTCATCTAAAAAAGATTGGTTAACAGCATGACTTAAAAAATTAATATTTGATAACATACACATCCTTTTTTATTTTATATTTAAAAAATTACATCTACATTTTATTACAAAAGAACTTTTAAATCAATATTTACGCATTTTTTTTACAGCAGTAACATTATTTTTAATAAAAACGATCAACAAGAGAGAGGGCAAGACGTAAAGAATTTATTTCAGACGAAGCACTTACCAAGATATGGAACTTATCTCCAAAAGCAGATATTCACCTCGCACAGTATGATTCAGAGACCAGGAAAGATACATATCCATTTTTTTATTCAGTCTTTACTCAGCTCATCCTGAACATTTCCAAGCTCTCTTTACGATGTCAAAAAGCCTCAAATTGAATCTCACGGACAAGCATTGCAAAAAAATCCAACGGTTCTTAAACTGCTTGCCTTCAGATTTAAAATAATAACCGATTGAAAACCAATAGGTTTGAGACAAACTTAACGATAGGATTTCCTCATGACTGTTCACATGCTAAATAAAACAGAGAGCACGCCATCTCTATGCGATTCGCATTGCGAGAAAAGCTCTTTGAAAGATAAGACGCTTCACTTGATTTTTTCGAATGCTTCAAAGGCTATGCGATGCGCTGAGATCGAAAAAATCAGCGGGCTTCAAGTCCAATTAAAAGACAAAGAGGTCCTCCTCTGCTACGAAGGTCTCCCTGATCGAATTCATCTTCGTGTCGCTTGCTATCTTTATCAAAAACATCTCTTCCCCATTCATGCCGAGCAGGAAATTACAGAAATTCTCCAAGACAAAAAGGCCCAATCAACTTTATCGCGCACAATGGCAAAATCTCCTCTTTGGCAAAACTCGTGGCTTGTCGAAGCCGCTATGAGGGCAGCCATTCGCGAAGAAGACGAGCGTTGGCAAAAAAAAGTCTTTTTTGCAAGACTTGATCTGAGTTTTTTTTGCTGCTTGCCTCTCGCTATTAAGTACGCAAAATCGGCTGATTCCTTCCTAGTCCGAAAAATTTTAAGCAGGGTTTCTGACGAAGAATTTCTATGCAAACCGCATAATTTCAACAGGAATATTCAACAATATAAGCTGGCCCACCTTGCTATCGATCGCGAAGAAAAAAGCGTTATCTCCCGTATGATCAATGCTCATCGAGAAACTCCCCTTTTTGCGAATCCTTTGATAGCCATCTATAGAGCTCGCAGCAAAGAGCTCTCCGACGATATGCGCTCTCTTTTTCTTGCTGGCTATGAGTTCATACAGGAGATGTAAGACAACACAAGCCACCAGATCCTATTTAGAGGCGTTTCGATAAATGAACTCTTTCCCTGATACTGTTCAGTGATCCCATGCGCTTTATAATGCTGCTTTTCTGCCGCAAAATGGAGCATGGCAAGAGAAGGAACGGCTTGAACCTAAAACTACATATACATTTCTCGACTTAACTATACTTATAAATTATGAAGCGATTTTTTAATGAAATGCCGATTGGCGTAAAAATAGTCGCAGACGGAAAACATGGTATATAAAGCAGCAACGGCTACAATGATAAAACTTGCGTGCTGCAACGTTTCTAAAGAGATCCTTCCATGGAGATGGAGCATCATCAAAAAAAGAACAAGAAAAGCCGCTGAAGCCTGGAGCACAGCCTTTAATTTACCGCTCAACCTGGCAGCCAGCGCAAAACCCCTGAGAGCGCAAAGCGTTCGAAGAGTGCTGACAAAAAACTCACGGTATAAAAACACCAAAACGAGCAACAAAGGAAGCTGGACGAGGCCTTGGGTGAAGGTCAGAAAAAAGGAGATGTGGGTTACGCTATCGGCCATGGGGTCTAACACCTTGCCTAGATCGGTGACTTGATTGCAGCGCCTGGCTAAAAATCCATCAAGAATATCGGAACATTCGCACACGAGCAGGAGCCCGAGCAACAGATAAGGAACCCAAAGAAGTGGGATCCCTAGCCACTCATATCCCAGGTAGAGAACAGGGAAAATGGGGCTGATCAAGATCCGCAGCAGAGTGAAACAATGTGCTGAATTCATTCTGGCTCAAGACTAAATCATCGAAGAGAAATAAATCAACCGTTTTGCAGGGCGAGCTGACCGCAAGCGGCAGCAATATCTTTGCCCTTGGTATAACGCCAGGTTGTATTGATTCCTGCATCGACTAAAATCTCGCGGAACTCTTCGATCGCTTCTTTGGCGGGACGTCTAAGGCGCAAACCATCGACAGGATTATAAGGAATAAGGTTTACTGTGCATTGCTTGCCTCTTAGCAGAGAGACAAGCTCTTCAGCTTGCTCGCGACCGTCGTTGAGGTCCGCGAGTAGCGTGTACTCATACGTGATATCCCGCTTCGTCTCTTTTGCATAGCGCTCCATGGCCACTAAAATCTCTTCTAAAGGATATTTTCTAGCGTAAGGGATGATCTTTTTACGCAAATGCTGGTTCGGCGCGTGGAGGGACAAAACAAGGTTCACAGAGAGATCTTCTTTAGCCAGCTTATCAATCCCCTCGACGACTCCAACCGTTGACACAGTGATGCGGCGCTGCGAGATCAAAAAGGCTTTAGGATGATTAAAAATCGAAATAGCCTCTACCACAGAGTCATAATTTTCCATCGGCTCGCCCATGCCCATAAAGACGATATGGCAGACCCTCTCCCCTTTCGTTTTCAGATACCGGTCGATGTGGAGAACCTGCTCGACGATCTCTCCTGTCGACAGGTTACGGAGCAAACCTTCTTTGCCGGAAGCGCAAAAAGCGCATCGGGCCGGGCATCCTACCTGGCAAGAGACGCAGACTGTGCGCCTTGTGGCGGACATGATGAGGACCGATTCAACCCGTTTCCCATCGGCCAGCTCCCAAAGAAATTTGATGGTCTCCCCATCTTCAGACTCCAAGGTGCGGACGAGTTTTAATGCAGGAAAAACAAAAGATGCAGCCAGCTTTTCTCTCAGCGGTTTGGCCAAATTGGTCATCTGCTCAAAAGACTGGGCCCCATGGGTATAGATCCAATCGTACACCTGTCCGGCGCGAAAGGCTTTTTCGCCGTTTCGCTCCATCCAGGCCTGGAGACTCTCTAAGGTAAGGGAACAAATTTCTTGCATGCGCTGGAATGATAGCAAAAAGAACTAAAAAACTCTCTTGTTTTTTTATGATTTTTCAAGACATATATAAAAATATGAGGAAAAACCAGCTCAAAAGACGGGAAAGATGATCTACGTAAACCAAAAACTTAATTTTTTCGCAAAAATCTACAATTTTTTCTTGATTATAGGAAGTAATCTCCAGAGTCTTTTTCTCCTCTTCATGAGAGTTACCTGGGGTCATCAATTCATGCTTGCAGGACTTGAGAAATTGCATAATGCAGATCATGTTACAGAATATTTTAGCTCGATGGGCATACCACTCGCCCAATTCAATGCCTACATGGTCAGCTATTTTGAGATCATTGGCGGGGTTTGCCTCATCCTCGGCTTTGCATCCCGCCTGATCACCATACCCCTCATCGCGATCTTGCTTACCGCACTCACAACAGCCCACTCCCATCTTTTAAAAGACGTGCTGATTCTTTTAGATCCCCACGCCTTTGCTCAAGAAATGCCTTACCCTTACTTTATTACCGCCATGCTTGTTTTCACCTTCGGTCCCGGACGGATCTCGATCGATGCCTGGATCAAACGCTGGGTAGAAAAACAGCCGAGATATTAAAAATCCTCACCTAAAATCAAAAGAGATTCCAAAGAGCGCCAGCTTTTGGGCGGGTTGTTAAGGGCGAAGCCCTTAAAAAAACAACTCGTCACCCAAAAGGAGCTTTCTTCTCGAAAAGCTTTGGCATTTTTCAAAGCTCTTGACTATCATAGAGGTCACGAAAACAGCCCAAGGTTTCTTCATGTCCCATGCCCAAACGATCCAAGACTCTTTAAAACCGATTGTCGCTTTATGCAAACGAAGGGGGTTTATCTACCCCGGCTCCGAAATTTACGGAGGGTTTGCCAATACCTATTCATTTGGTCCTTATGGGGCGGAGCTGAAAAAAAACGTCAAAGACCTTTGGTGGAAGATGTTTGTCCGAAGCAGACGGGACATGGTCGGCCTGGACGGCCCGATCTTGCTCCACCCTAGAGCTTGGCTGGCCTCTGGTCATTTAGAAGGATTCAACGACGCTTTGATCGACTGCAAGGCTTGCAAAAGCAGGTTCCGCTGCGATCATCTGATTGAAGAAGTTTTGGGCGAAGACGCTGACGGCCTTACAGTAGAAGAGATGACGAACAAAGTTCGCGAGCGGCATGTCAAATGCCCTAAATGCGGCGCTCAAGATTTTACCGAGGCCCGCCATTTCAATTTGATGTTCCATACACACATGAGCAAAACCGGCTCGGACGGCGACCTCGCCTATTTAAGACCTGAAACAGCGCAAGCGATCTTTTTAGATTATAAAAACATCATCGACACGATGCGCGTCAAAATCCCCTTTGGCGTCGCGCAAATCGGCAAAGCGTTCCGCAACGAGATCACTCCCGGCAACTTTGTCTTCCGGGTCATTGAATTCGAACAAATGGAAATCGAGTATTTCATCCGCGAAAGTGTTTGGGAAAAAGTTTTTGAAGAGTGGCTTCAAGCGATGCATAAATGGTGCGATCTCATCGGCCTTAAAAAGTCCCGCATCCATGAAAAAGAGCATCCCAAAGAACAGCTTTCCCACTATTCAAAAAGGACCGTAGACCTCGTCTATGATTTCCCCTTCGGTCGCAGCGAGCTTTACGGCCTTGCCTATCGAACAGATTTTGATCTGAAGCGCCATGCAGAATATTCCAGCACGAAATTAGAATACACAGATCCCGAAACGAGAGAAAAGTTCGTGCCCCATGTCATCGAGCCGACCTTTGGCGTGGAGAGAACTTTGCTCGCCCTTCTTTGCGACGCTTATGAAGAAGAGCAGCTCGAAAATGGCGAGATGAGAACTGTGCTCCGCTTTGCTCCTTGCATCGCGCCAGTGAAGGTCGCTGTCTTCCCCCTCATGAAAAAAGAGCCTCTCGCTCAAAAAGCAGAAGAGATTTTCGCGCAGCTTCAAGCGATTTGGACGTGCGAGTATGATGAGTCTGGGGCCATCGGCAAACGTTACCGGCGCCAAGATGAGCTCGGCACGCCCTATTGCATCACGATCGATTTCGATACGCTGGAAAATGACACAGTCACTCTCCGCGACCGCGATTCGATGAAACAAGAGCGCGTTGCTGTAAAAGACCTCGTCTCTGTGCTCAGCGAAAAACTTTCAAGAGAGAATTGCTAAACTCGCTTCGCGAGCAAAATTTAGCGATTTTTTTGTTGGTTTAATTTTTTGCAAAAAATTAAATCCAACGAGAAAAGCGCAAATTTGACTCCGAATGGAGTTTTGCAATTCTCTCAAGGTAAGAATCTATCTTCGGGCCCGATCTCTTGGTCGGGACGAAGGCGGAACTGATGGCGATGGGCCGATACTTGATCATAAATAAAATCGCCCAAAAACCGCGGAAAAAAAGAAAAGCATCCAAATAATTTCCATTGGCCGCCAAGGAGCCAATACACCCGAAGCATGGCGCGGGATTTGGTCCAAAATTTCCGATTGGTCGATTGCCAGTTTTCTACAACGACAAGGCTATTAGCCTTTTTCAAGAAAGACTGAGGCCCGCTAAGCACCTCTTTCGCCGTCTCTCCCCTCAATGGAGCAAATGCGAACTTATGCTCTACATCCTGTTGGATCATCTGTCTAACAGACCTCACGCAAAAAGGGCATTCGTGATCGAAGAAAAGTAAATGGTCAGCTGTTTTCATCTTTTTTTGTCACCACTTGGGGCCGCTCTTTTTTAATCATGTCGAACTTTCGAGCAAGGTCCAGAACCTCTTCTTCAGAGCATTTGCCGCTATAGATCTTAAGCTTGATCTCTTCTCTTTCGTACATCCACTGGCGCTCCAGTATCCGCTGCACGGTTTCAACAAAACATTCGTAAGCTTTTTCTCGGTTTACCTTTTTTTGCAGTACTTCCGCCATAAAAATCTGCTGTTCGGCCTGCTCTAAATCGATTGCCAAGGATAAAAGATCGCAAGGCTGTCCGTTTTTGGCCGCCGCAATGTACTTTTCATAAAGCCCTCGGCTCGATGGATGCCTAAAATGCTTGGGCTGCAGGTTCCATTCGGCTACCTCAATCAATTGAGGCATTCCGGGCCCCATCAAAATAAGCCAGCGAAGAAGGTCTGCTTCTAAAATCCTATCTGGATCGATGTCGGTAAAGGTCACGCTCGCTTGTCTTTTGATATGCACTTGCGGCGGAGCCCCTTCATGAACGCTCAGTAAATTCTCCGGCGTCTGGGTCAATCTCGCAAGTTTCCGCAAGCTCTCATGGACCATAAGGGGATGGTCCCAGTCCCGGATCCGTTTGGCAATCGTTTGCACAAGTTCGTTTTTCCCGGCTGGCGATTGGATATTGATCGT
Source organism: Chlamydiales bacterium (assembly GCA_036736085.1). GTDB lineage: Bacteria > Chlamydiota > Chlamydiia > Chlamydiales > SM23-39 > SZAS-17. The sequence goes on along the minus strand of DAINNB010000016.1, from coordinate 5,326 downwards.
TTGGGACAGATGCTCCACTAAAAAGGACAAATAGTCTCCACTTGCCTCGATCAGCTTTTGCCACTCTTCCGGTCCTTTTTCCTGCAGCATTAAGTCCGGATCGCATTTTTCCGGCAAGGGAACAACAAAGACCTCTATCCCCTCTTTTTGAAACAAATGTCCGATCTTGACTGCCGCTTCCCTTCCCGCCGTATCTCCGTCGAGCGCCAAGTACACCTGGTGCACTCCGAGCTGGATCAATTCTTTCGCGTGTTCTTCGCCAAATGCTGTCCCTTGCCCCGCTACGGTCCAATTAAATCCTGAATAGATCAGTCTTAGCGCGTCAATCTGCCCTTCGACGATCATGGCTTTGCGCTCTTTCATGATCCTTTTGCGGCAATAGCTCAAGCCAAACAGCACCTTGGATTTTTTAAAAAGGGCCGTTTCTGGGGTATTGATATATTTTCCCCCAAAAGTGTCCGTTTTAAATTTCCTAGCCGAAAACCCAATGACAGCTCCCGTCGCATCCCGGATCGGGATCGTGATCCGATCAGAAAAAAACTCCCACTTATTACTAGAAAGCAATCCTGCCGCCTCCAGCACGTCTTCAAATACTTTTTGCTCTCTCATCGCTTTCACAAACACTTGCGGCTGCTTAGGAGCCAAGCCAATTTGAAACGTCTTGATGAAATCCAGATCGATCCCGCGATGGTACAAATAATCCAAAGCCACCCGCCCTTCCATCGTATGCAGCAAGGCAAATTGATAAAATCTGCACGCCCTCTCAAGCGCCTCTTTCAGCATCGCCTTCGGCGGTCCCTTGTGCCCCGCCTCCCCTTGCGTCTCTTCCAAATGGACATGAAACTTCTCCGCCAGCGTCTCCACTGCCTCAAAAAAGCTCATTCTTAAATGGGTCATCAAAAATTGGATCGCATCCCCATGCGCCCCGCATCCAAAACAATGGTAATGGCTATCTCCCCTTTGAATCACAAACGAAGGAGACTTCTCCTCATGGAAAGGACACAAAGCCTTATAAGCCGCTCCTGACTTTTGCAGCTTGATATGAGGAGACAACACCTCCACCAAATCCACCCGCGATCGCAAAAGCTCTAAACTCGCTCGAGAAAAACTAGGCATGCAAACTTCCGTACTTTACTCAATATCTTGTCCTACAAACGACTTTTCATACAGTGTAAAAATGAGCTTATAGATCGAGACCGCCTCTGTTTTTTTAGTTGGGGCGCTGCCCCAAACCCCGTTAAGGAACTAACGTCCCTTAAAACCCTTTTGTTTTATTGCAGAAGAATATGAGAATATTTTTTAAAATGAAATTAACTTGTCTTTTTTGTTTGACACATTTAAAATACCTTTTTTTCAAAGGAATTAATTATGTCATCTTCATCTTCCTCATCTCAATCTCTTGTTTCATATTGCCCTTCACAAGCAAATCCTATACCCCTCATGGAAAATTTATTTTTCACTACGAAAGAATCCGATGCAGCTATCCAACAAGAAGTTTTAAAAACTTCTCAAGCTGTTTCTAGATTCATAGAACAAACAACCGAACAGTTTCAAATGATGGCTCATAGAATTGCTGAACTAGAGTCCACAATTGTGATTGCCAAAGAACAGTCTAAAGAAGCCCAAAAAATGCACGAAGCGCAAATGCGCGCTATAGAAATGTTGATAGCAACCGTAAAAACCTCTAACGAAGAGCTAGGTGCTTTGAAAAGCGAGTTAAGCTCAATGAAAGCGGAAATTGAAATCCTCAAAACAAGGCAAAGCCAACATACACACTCTGTCACTCTCTACGCAGGTTCTTATGACCCTGGCGCCCGTCACATCCTCTTTGCTCAAAATCCTGGCACCTACGGCGTGTCGTACAATACCGGGACACCCCAATAATTGTACGAGAAATATCCGCGGTCCTGTTTCTTGTTTGGGGGGGGGCCCCAACACCCCACCCCGCACATAGTGCAATAAAAAAACAGTTGTTTGATTTTTTAAATTAATAAAATAGAATGATTAGTGATTTTTTTATAATTTAT
>DAINNB010000016.1:0-3289 GCA_036736085.1 Chlamydiales bacterium | reverse complement strand
CACCCATATATTTTTACGTTAAATTTCCTGTGCATGTCTTCTTGTTGTTGTCTCCTCACAAATCCCCGCCACAGCACTTCGTCCTCTAAACTCCCTTTTGTTTGATTTTTTACTTAATTAACATAGAATGATTCGTCATTTTTTTATCATTTATGGAGTGAATTATGTCTTCTTCGCCTGCTTTATCATCATCAACTTCTCTAGAGCTTGCCACTCCGCCTGATCGAGGCGCAAATTTGATGCCGCTCATGAAAAATTTGCTCTCTGTCATGGGAGGAGCTGAAGCATCTTTGCAATTGGAAATCTTAAAAATATCTCAAGCTATTTCTCAGTTTATCACGCAGATCACCGAACAGTTCCAAGCAATGATTCAGCGAATGAGCGCGTTGGAAGGTGAAATCGTGACGTCAAGAGCTCAAACTCAGGAAGCAAGACGCATGCATGAAGAGCAAATGAAAGCGATCCAGGAGTTTACTCTTACCATTCAATATATGAATCAAAGACTAGGCGCATTGGAAAGCAGAATGAGCTTGCTGGAAAGCAGCACAAAAGGGGCTCATATCAAGGTGGATGATTTGGGGAAAAAATACTCCCATCACTGGCATTCTTTTACATGGACTCAAGCAAGAAGCTGGGGTTCAACGACAGGCCCCGAATTTACTTGAGTTCATGCATGAAGCATTCAAATAAATTAAACGAATTGTCATTTTCGCAACGTCTCTATAGAATGGCCGATCTTAAAACTAAAACAGGAAAAATTATGGCTTCTTCAGCTACTTTATCTTCTTCGAAAACCCTTGCTCGAGTTTCTTCTTTTTCTTTTGGTTCAAATTCAATGCCTCTTATGGAAAATTTGTTCTCTGTAGCGCAAGAATCTGATGCATCCTTGCGAGGAGAAATGGAGAAAACCTCTAGAACCCTTTCTCAATTTATGGAGCAGACCAATAAGCAGCTCGAAGCGGCGAACCAAAGATCCGTTGAGCTGGAAGGCAAACTTGTGACAGCCGAATCCTCTCGCGATGAGGCAGTAAGAATGCTGGAAGTTCAGAAGAGCGCGCTCCAAAATCTGGTTGCAATTGTTACGACTTTGAAACAGGAAGTAGTAGATTTGAAAGGCCGTTTAAAGGAAGTAGAAAAGCTAAAATCTCACACCCATTCTTATACGTATACACACACTCCCGCTGGCGGTATGCTTCAACCTCAAGCCGCGAGCGGAACAACGTCAGGTCCCAACCTCACCTAATTAAGGCAAAATATGAGCAGCACCAGTACAGAAACCATCTCGTTGGGAAGATCGTTTTCTTCCTCAGCCAACATCATTCATATGACGCTGCATTGGCGTCCCCTCGATTTTCAGCAAGCGCGCGACCAACTCATCGACATTCTCGATCGATATGAATCATGGCACGACCCTTTTTCTGAAAGACTTTTTCGATGGGGCGTAGAAATTCTCCCTTCGAACTTGCCAGAGGGCCACATACCAAGCGAAGAGGAAATCGCCTATGGCGCGCAAAAAGTCGACGAGCTCACAAGAGAAATCCTCATCAGCCCCCTCGACCGAGCTCCGCTGAGAGAACCCGTTTTAGAGAGGCAGTGGCTTTGGGAAAGATGGCAATTGGAAGACTTTCAAACTCTTTTCCTCCTCTCCCCTTTCGACGGCATGCCTTTTGAAGAGATCCAGCGCCACCGTTTTGCAGAAGAGCTCCTCTACTGGCTCCAGTCTCTGGCTGAAAATATACCTAGCTCGGGAGAATCTTCCGACTCAAGCGAACTTGTGGAGATGTCCCAGTCATCTCAGCTGGACGCTTCTTTGATTCAAGAGAGCAACGATGATCAATCCAAAATGTTAAAAATGTTCACCTACATGACTCTTGCTAGAAACGCTAACCTCGAAAGAAGCTTGCGGGAAGGCATTCGCAACCCTATTGAAGACGCTTCTTTAATACAGGCAAAATTATTGGTCGAAACAAGAAGGCTCGTCATGCTGGAAAAACAGGTAGCTGCAGCTAAAGAAGCTGAGCGCAAACAATGGCTCGATGGCGAACTTTCGACGCGAGATGAAATTCACACAAGCGAGCGAAATATTTTAAAAAATCAGCTGGACGACACAAGCAAACGCTTGACCAGTACAGAAGAAAGGGCTGGAAAGGCGGAGGCCACTTGCATAAACCAATCGATTACGATTAGTCACTTGCAAGTCAGCCTCAATGCACAAGCTGCTCTAGTAGCTCAATTGCAACACGATCTTAGATGCCAGCGCGAGCACGATCGAGTCGAATGCAGGATATTATAGGAGTCTAATATGAACGCTCTTCAATTTTCTTCTGGATCGCGAACGGTTGTTTTGACGCCATCCTCTGAACCGGGGGGCTCACAACCTGACCGCCTGGTATTCCCTGTTACGGAGAAAAAAGTAGACCAATTGGTGCAAGAGATGTTGGGCTATGAACTTTTTTCTAGTAGAGAGAGAAATGCTATCATCGCTTGGAGAAAAGAGGCTTCTTAATATTAAAGCCATCAGGTTTGAGATAAAACAGCGATCGCTATAGCCTCTTTTTTGCTGGACTTCATTCGTCCGGCTTTGTGCGAAGGGAAAGACAAATGTTTGGATTTTGAAGACGCCCTCATGCAAATATTAGAGCCTCTTCTTCCTTTTGGCCAATCGGTCGACGCCTTTTTAGACCAAGTGGAAGAGGAAGACCTTCAAAGGGCTGCCATGGAAGAAAAGCTGAGAAGATTGGACCAATTGCACCGAGAAGAGATCCGAAGGGTTTGCGATGAAGGGAACAGAGAAACGAAAAAAATTTTGCACACCTTTGGAGAGCTCAAAAAGACTCTGTCAGGAGTGAACCAAGAGAGAAGAGAAATGGTACGGGAAGCTCATCAAGAGTTTGACCGCCTCACGAAAGAAGCGGAAAGCTCGTCGCACGAGCTAGCTTTGCTAGCAAGTCGGGCAGAGCAGCTAGGGGAAGAGCTGGTTTGCGAGAATGCCGATCTTCTTCGTCTGCTTGAAGAAGGTAGAAACTTGAAGGTGTGATATGGCCGCCAGCTCTTCTTCGATGGAGCAAAGGATCCGTTTTCATGAAATGATCCAAAGGGGTGTTTCTCCTGAAGATATTTTGCAAATGAGGCTCGAGCAGAATCGTTGGCTCGTCGATAGCAAGATTGCGCAAATTAGACAGGCCCTTTTGGGAAGACAGCGGGAAGCTGCCTCTATTATCGAGGGTCTTATCCGAGAGCTCGAAGCGATCGATCCTTTAGAGGCGGCAAAAGAACATAACGAGTTTCT
>DAINNB010000015.1:6021-20023 GCA_036736085.1 Chlamydiales bacterium | reverse complement strand
ACATCCCGCACCGGGCCGTCGACCACCGCCCCGACCGCCCCCTGCGCCGCCGCCTACGCTAACCTAACCACCTCCCGCTCCGCTCTTCCATCCGCCTCCCTCGCCAACGCCGCCACCGCCACCGCCAGCATAAAAACTCCCCACTCCACCCAACGATGATCCGCCATTTCCACCTTGAGCTGTATTTTGATCGCATATAACGCTCGTTAGGGTCACAGTGGAGCCTGTATGACCATAAATACCTCCTCCGCCGCCTGCGCCTCCTCCCCCGCCGCCGCCGCCCAGCTGATTATTCGGCGGAGCAATTGTAGCGCCACTCCCGCCGCTGCCGCCTCGAGATAGTCCATTGACGATCTTGAGCTTCTCCAGAGAAAGATTGCCTACGAGGCTCGGCTGGGCGACCGAAAAAACAGAAAAAGAGTTCCCCCCATCGATGATGACTTGATGATCAGAAGAAATGGTTAAATTTTCTTGCGTGATTGCAGGAAGAGGCGCTATGAGAGTGATATTCGTCACGGAAATATCAAAATCGATCACATCATTGGAAGCAGCATTTAATAAAACATAGCGAAGAGTAGGGGTGACCGGGCCCGTATTTGTATCGCCAGGATCCATAACGGTCCATGTTGTCGCATAAATTTCATTCAATAAAAAGAAAAGGCAGTTGAAGAAAAAAAAAGAAATTTTCAAAGATTGCTTGTTCATGATGGAACATTTTTATGTGACGTTTTGAACCCGTCCATTACTTGAGTTAGGAACGGTATAAGGGAATGTCTCAGAATTAAGGTTTTATCGCTTGTGGGAGTTTTTTGAACTAAATTTATACTCATTTTCGGAGGGTAAAAAAACTTCTTATATCCTCTCTTAAAAAGTAGAAATTTAACCAAAATAATCCCCAAAATCGACGACCCCTTAATTAGGGAGGCACCCCCTAACCCTCAACATAAAAGATGCCTTTGTTTTTGAACAGCACACTTTGAAAAAATTTTACCTAAAAAAACTTTCACGTTTGAGGAGATAGATTAGATTGAAAGAAAAAAGATTCGATAGAATCAAATGGACTCATATCAAAAGCTAAAAGAAAGTCGGCTCCCCAAAAGCAACCTTCTCCTGCTAAGGGAATAAGGTGCAAGGGTCTTTTCATCGAACAGGAAATCGCAAAAGCTCCGTCATTGAACAAAACAGCATCAGCGCTTCCTTTGTAACGCTGCAGACTTTTTGAACGGAAAATCTGATCTCCTACGCAAGCTGTATCGGCTTTTACGTAAAACACAAATGAAGCTTTTTTTTGAGAAGTGAGCCCGAGCCACCGCGTTGCCAAACGAGTTTCAAGAGAAGTAGATAGGAAATTCACTTCCAGCCATACTTCAGGCTCAGCAAAGCTGCGGGTCCAACCGCATATTTGTGCCTCATCTAAATGTTGAGCCCGATGCAAACCTCGAATACCGAAAAGTCCAAGGTCAGTCAAAGGATAAAACTGAGGTCCAAACGCGCGCACCTCGACACCCTGAACTTGAAGGGCGCCTAGCGACGTTCCCTGTCCTGATAAAGTCAAAGCAATTGAAACATTAGCCCAAACGCCTAAATAAGGGTCCAAAACAACAGAAGATTGCAGCCCTTTGTCAAAAGAGGGAAAAGAAGAAATTTCTTTTTCTAAAACCACAAAAAAAGGGTCCACCGGACCGCTTTGCAAACTTTTTTCCTTATGAAAGACCGCTTTTTCTAAATTTCCAACATAAGTGTAAAGCAAAGAAACTGAACAATGAAACTCTTGAGGATCATAAGCCTCTTCAGTAGTCCAAAGCGTAGAGTGTCCTAACAAAGGCAAAAGCCATTTGATTAAACGGCTTGCCGCTTCAACTTCACCGGCTAAAACCCACAAAAGGGCTAATTGGCATAGTTCTGGCAAAAAAGGAAGCCGATCTTTAGCGGCATAAGAGCCTGTTTCAACTAACGTGGCCCCTGTTGGAAACTGAAAAAGAGGCTCGCGGCAGGAAAACTCATGAGGAAAAAGCAACCGGATGAGGGCAGACGACGGCTGAAACGTACGTACAAACGGATGACGGATAAGAGAAGAGGGCGCGTGAAGAGAAAGATCTGCTGAACTAGAACGGGAAAGCGCCCAAAAAGAGCGCAAACGCCGATAAAGACTGCGGGGACAAACAGCTAATCTATCCATCTTGTCGAGAGACTCTTCCTTAACAAGATGAGATAACATATCGACCTCGCGTCAATGGCGCATGATGAAATGAAGGGCATTCCATCCTGCGCAAACCGCTCCCCAAACTACCTTGATAGAGAAAAATTCAAGGAACGTCTTCATCTTACTCAATTAACTTTTTCATTTTTTTGCCTGGCGTGAATTTAACAGCTTTGCGAGCTGGGATCACGATAGGTACTTGAGCATTTTTTGGATTGCGGCCAATTTTTTGTTTTCTCTCTACAATTTCGAACACGCCAAAATCTCGAAATTCTAAACGATCCCCATGAGATAAAGTATCAGTCATCGCATCGAGAAAAGCTTGGATAACATTACGGACATCGTTCGGATGCAATCCCTTCGTTTGAGAAATATTGTGGATCAGCTTCTTCTTCGTGATGGTCGCCATATCCGAGCTCCTTAGTTGACTTGAGTTTTTCGTGCTCTTATCTGTAACATTTTCAGACAAGTTGTTTATCTCCTCATTTGAACCACCTCTAAATGTACATTTAGACGATGAACAGGTCCAAAATTTATCCCTTTTTTGACTTCTTATCGAATTCCAAATAAAGGGGTTCACGAGTTCAAAATAACGATTTCAGAATATTTTTCAAAATAAATTTAAAAAAAAACCCACATTTGGACAAAAATTTATCCGATCTGTATATACCGAAAAAAGCCATATGAGGAGAGGCATCGATGAAAAAATCGTATTTAATGTGTGGATTTGTTGTTTGCTTTGCTACATGTTTTAGCGGATGCAACAAAAATAAGGTCGAAGTAACAAAAGATGGAAGCGATAGCGAGCAAAGCTCAGACTCGACAACCGAGTATGTGCAACCCGTGATCTGGACTGGTCCAGGCTGGTACTATGGTATTTGGTTTAGCACGGAAGTTGATTTTAACACGTGGAACCATCACCACTACCATTATCGCGATCATGATCACCACGATCGTCATAACGACCACCACGATCGCCATCGCGATAACCACCGCGATGCCGGAAACAACCGCCGTCGAAATGATGGCAGCCGTCATCCTAATGCCGGCAATCGTCATGATGGAGGAGAAAACCGTGGCGGCGGCGGGGGCCATCACGAAAAAGGACGCAAGTAATAGGGTTCATTTCTCTATTGCGAAACGGAAATCAACATGCGATTTTTCTTGCCTGCGCTAAGCAGCAGAAAAGAACCATCGATGAGATCTTCCGTTGAGAGCAAGTAGGCAGGATCTTGGATTTTTTTGTTATTCAGATAGGCGCCTCCGTTTTTCACAAGACGGCCCGCCTCTGATTTACTAGAGACCAACCCTACTTTGACCAATAGGTCTGCGCATTTTTGCCCTACAACCTCATCAGTTGAGAGCTGTACATGAGGCATATCCTTTGCGATCTCTTTTAAGACATCGCCGCTGAGCTGGGCTTCCGAACCCGGCAAAAGGCCTTCCGTTACTCGAAGAGCGGCCTCTAGGCCCTCTTCGCCATGTACAAAACGGGTCACTTCAAGAGCTAGTCGTTTCTGTGCAGCGTTCGGTTCATAGCCTGGCTCTTTCATGCTTTGCTCGATACGGGCGATTTCGGTCATATCTAAAAATGTCAACACCTTGAGCATGCGGATCACATCCGCATCAGGTATACGGATGAGATATTGATAAAATTGATACGGAGTGAGTTTATCGGCAGAAAGCCAAACGGCCCCCTCTTCCGATTTACCGAACTTTTTTCCATCAGAGCGGGTCAATAAAGGAAATGTCAATCCGTAAACTGTCTCGCCGCCCAGTTTTCGATTGTACTCCGTACCAGCTGTAATATTGCCCCATTGATCGCTAGCTCCCATCTGAATCGTAACGCCATATTGTCGATTCAAATGAACGAAATCGTAAGCTTGCAAAACTTGATAACTGAACTCCGTAAAGCTCAGCCCCTCTTCTGACTGGAGCCGGGCGCGGACGCTCTCTTTGGCCAGCATAGGCCCCACGCGGAATAATTTGGCCACATCCCTTAAAAACCCAATGAGGGTAAAACGGCCCAGCCATTCATTGTTGTTCAGAACGATCGGCCTTGGATCTGCAGAAGGGAAAATCGATTGAAAGAAACGATCTATGCAACAGACGTTATGCTCGAGCATTTCATCGCTTAAAAGAGGCCTTTCTAAACTTTTTCCTGATGGGTCGCCGATGCGACCCGTCCCTCCGCCTACAATAGCAACCGGAGTGTGACCGAATTTCTGAAACCATGCAAGCCCCATAACAGGGATCAAATTGCCCAAATGAAGGCTGTCGGCCGTCGGATCAAAGCCTACATATACTTTTCTAGGAACACTGACATGTTCCCGTAAATCTTCCGATGTCATTTGGTCAATGAAACCGCGCTCCAACAAACAATCAATCACATTTTTATGCATGGGAAACTGATAAATTCCTTAAATATGCGAAATTGTACCCTATTCCTTTTTTTCCAACAATAAAAGCTGCATGTTTTGGATCAGTTGTTTGAACGACTGACGCTGCATAACAAAAAGATTCAGTTGCTTTTCTTCTAAATAGGCCAAAGCTGGATCTTTCGCATGCGCAAAGGCGCGCTTGATCAGATGGACAAAAAAGCGGTTGCAAGAGAGCTCGTCAGAAACAATACGATTAAATTTTTTAAACCCAGCTAGCGTATCAGGATCTTGCAAAGCCATCCCCATTTGTTGAGAAGCCTCAAACCAATCAAAAGGCTCCGATCGTTGAAAATGGACCTCATCAATCCACTCCCCATCTTCTTCCGGTACCTGAGACAGGCCGGCTTGATCCATATGCCGAATACAGAGAAGCGTTCCTCGATGAGAAGAGATGCGGCTTTCAGCCAAAGCAGCCAAATCCTTCACAAAATAGCGGGCGTGGGGCGAGCTATCGTAAAAAAATGTTTTGTTCGCGCAGACCACTTCGGAAAAAGACTGATCTCCACGAATAGCTGCAAATTCTTCCGACGCCGCTAAAAGCACTTGAAAATCGCGATGATGCAAAGCGCCCGGGTGCAAAAGCCTCACCACTTTTCCTGTAGAGGCGATCTGCTCGATATAAACCGTCTCTTCATGCCATACTTCAATCTGTTTAACTCCAAATGTCTGCCTAAGGCATGACAAGCCATTTTCTTTACATTCTTGACAATAGCGGACAAACCATCCCAAATCGGGCATACAAAGATCGATGGGACGATCATCCCGTTCTAAAAACTTCAGCAGCGCATGAAGATAGATTTTCCCTCCGATCACAGTTTTTAAATAGGCCAAATGAAAATGGTTTGATCTTTGATATTGCTCTATTTCGGAAGGGCCTGGATCTTGCATCCCAAAAAGCCATCTTAAAAGGAGCGGGTTCTTCAGAGAAGAAAAACCATTTGCATGCACCCTTCTCGTCAAAATCCCTTTTTCCAGAAAATGGAGCCCCATCGAATAATGGCCGCTTTTAGGATGAAACCAGCTCGACTCTCCGAACCCATACTCTCCCACTTGTTCCCATTTCACAGAAAGATTGCTCTTTTTGACTAGGTCCATCAAACCTTGCGTATGAGGATAAAAAGTGGGCGTCTGTAAAATGACATCGGCCTCAGCAAAAATCTTCAGATGTTTTTCTTGCAACAGCGATAAAGAGCAGTCTGATTCATAAAAAATCACCCCCAATTCGCTCTCAACTTGGGACTGAAATCGTTTCGGCATCAGGACAATATGCTGAATATCGATTTGTCGGAATGTTTCTTTCAACAATCTAACGATTTCCTGAGATGCAATCCAATCTCCGAGACCGTCAAAAATCACCCACGTGAAAACAACTAAACGACCTTTCAGAGGCAAACAACTTTCATACAAACTATAAAGGGCCTTTTCCACCGCCACTTTTTTTAAAGAGGGCAAATGGGAAAAAGCTCCTTTAATCTTCGAAAAAGAAGGGTTGTCCTTGGCATATAATCGAGGCAAACCGCGGTACATTCTCGGAAAATAAGCTCCGAGCCCCATTGAGACAAAATCTTTCAACGGCAGTGCATCAAGAAGTTTAAGCTCCAAGTGCAAAGCTCCCCGAGAGCCCACCAAAAAATTATACTGATCTACTACCTCCAAAAGTGGTTTTTCTGAAAGATTCGAATCTGACTGAAGAATGTTCATGAGCTCATCTTGAAACTGACGAAACGTCCGATCATATGAAGGGTCGAACCCCTCTTCTACCATCCGTTTTTCCACATCTCGCTGAATATACTGTAAAAGCTCGGCATAAAAAGGGCTTAATCGATCAGGCATAAGGGAACACTCTTTCGTTGATAACGAAAGGCTCATAATCGATGTAAAACCCCAAAGTCAAGATATTTTTCTATTTCAGGAAAATGTTTACTTGCAAGAAGCGCCAAAGAAATTTTAGGCGCCATTAAGACAAAACCAATATAGCTTAAATTTGATGAGCCATATCAAAACCATTCCTCTGAGAGCTCATAGAGGTGTAATTTTCCCACATCAAACGAAATTGCGGGCAAATACGCAAAAGCTCATCGAGGGTCCCTTCCGCGAGCTTGCGTCCTTTTTCTAAAAAAATAATCTTGTCTGCATGCTCAATCGTAGAAAGCCTATGCGCGATTAAAATTTGCGTCACTTTCCCTTGCAGTTCTCGAAGGGCTTGCTTGATCCGATTTTCTGAAATAGCGTCCAAAGAAGAGGTCGCCTCATCCAACACCAAAATAGGGGCTTTTTTCACAAGCGCTCTCGCAATCGCAAGGCGCTGCTGTTGGCCACCGGAGAGAGTTTTCCCCATCTCAGCCAAAAGAGTGTCGTAATGTTGAGGCAAATCGGCAATAAATTCATGAGCGTAAGCCCTTCGGGCCGCCTCTTCCACTTCCTCGCGCGAAAAATTCCGGCCAAAAGCGATGTTTTCAGCCACTGTGTCAAAAAACAAAAAAGGCCTTTGAGGAACAAAAGCGATTTGATCTCTAAGCGATTTTTGCGTCAAGAGATCGATCGGAGTCCCATCGATACGTATCTGCCCTTTTTGCACTTCATAAAGGCGCGGGATCAATTGCACGATCGTTGATTTGCCAGCTCCTGTCGCGCCAACAAGAGCGACGATCTCCCCTTTGCGCACAGAAAAGCTTAAATCTTTCAACACCCATTCATCCCGATATTTAAACCACACATGATCGAATTCAATCTGATGTTCAAATCCATGCATGGCAACAGCCTGGGGCTGATCTTGGATTTGGGGCTGCAAATGGAGCACTTCAAACATCCTCTCCGCCGCAACGACGCCTTTTTGAATGTTGGCGTTCTCTTCTGCAAATTTCTTCACCGGCTCATAAAACAAATGAAGGAGTCCGCAAAACATGAGCAGCTGTCCCACCGTCATATGAAGTGTGTACAAACCAAATAACACAACAATCGCCAAACAAGTGGTAGCAATCATATGGAGCAAAGGACGGGTCAAAAGTCCATATTTGGCGCTTTTACTTTCTAATATCGCCATCTGATCATTTTGCTCTTTATATTTTCGAAGAGAAAAAGCCTCCATCGCAAAAACCTTGACCGTCTGGATCCCCGCCAAAAAATCGAGCAGGACAGAAGAAAACGTCTCTTGCTTCTTTTGGATCTGTCTCGTAATGCGCTTCACCCGCCGCGTCAAAAAAACAACAGGGACCACAATCAAAGGAAGGCCTAAAAAAATGATCATCGAAAGCTGCCAAGATAAATAAAAACAAGAAGCCAGCGACATGAGCAGCATAAAAGGCGTCTGCAAATAATTCGTTAAACAGGAATTCAAAGAAGAGGCAATTTGCCCCGCATCGCCAACAGCCCTAGAAGACAAGCTGCCCAAATTCTGCTCTTGATAAAAGCTCAATGGCAAGGATTGAATGTGTTCGAAAAACTGCTGGCGCAAATCTCTCGTCACTCGGATCGACAAAAGTTGCGTCGTATAGCGCGCCGCAAATAAAGTCGTCGCCTTAAAAAGGGCGACAAACACCAGCATCCCTATCAAAAGAGAAAAATCCCTCTCATAATCAAAACGGGACGCCACTTTGTTCATCAGCCAATTGAGAGGATTGCTGTTTTTCTTCTGCGCCATATAAATCGACGCGTCATGCTTGCTGATCAACCCATCGCCGTCTCGATCAATTTCACCCCAGGCCACCACCACATCATCTAAAGCAATACGGTCCTTATTCCCCCGCGCCTTCGCATCAAAAAGAGAGAAAAAATCAACGCCCGTATTGGCCATCAAACCAACAGAAAACATCTCCAATTGACTCGCCACCGTCAAGCTCAGCAAAGCCCCAAATGTCGCAAGGGCAAGCACCCAATGCCTCGTATTGCGAAGCGCCGCTAAAAACAGTAATTTCATGAAAACCTTTATCGCTCGAGTACTTCTTGGGACTTCGTCCCAAACCTTGACCATTGGACTGCGTCCTTTGGAAACCTGTTTGTTTTTTTCATGAATCATCTTCCGCAGCGGAAAATGATTCAATAAAGCAAATAGGAGTCCAGAGGACGCAGTCCTTTGGCAGGGCTTGGGGCAGAGCCCCAAAGAAGACTGCAAATTTCAAACTTGTTATGCATCACAATTAATATGTGATTCAAATTTGCCTATTTTGCGAAATTTTTGGTAGCGATTTTCCAATAAAAGATCAAGCGGGATGGAGCGGAGCGCTTCCCACTGTTTGTGGATGAAGGATTTGACCTGTGCGTAGGCGGCGGGGAGATCGAGGTGGGCGCCTCCAAGAGGTTCGGGGATGATCTCGTCGATAACGCCAAGCTCTAAAAGATCTTCGGCCTGCATTTTTAATGCGGCGGCGGCGACACTATTTTTCGTTGGATCTTTCCAAAGAATGGAAGCGCAGCCTTCTGGGGAGATGACGGAGTAGTAGGAATGTTCCAGCATGCCGACGACGTCGCCGATGCCCATGCCGAGAGCTCCGCCGGAGCAGCCTTCTCCAATAAGGATAACAATGATTGGCGTGGCAAGACGGGACATTTCCCATAAGTTGTTGGCAATGGCCCAACCTTGGCCCCGCTCTTCGGCTGTTAGGCCTGGATAGGCGCCGGGGGTGTCGAGAAATGTGATCACAGGAAGTTGGAATTTTTCTGCCAGACGCATGCAGCGCATCGCTTTGCGGTATCCTTCTGGGTGAGGCATGCCGAAATTGCGGTAGATGCGACTTTCTGTATCTTTTCCTTTTTCTTGCCCGATGACAACGTATTTTTGTCCTTGGATCTTGGCGAGTCCCGCAACAATAGCGTGATCATCTTGAAACGCCCTATCGCCGAAAAGCTCTACAAATTCATCGGAGAGATGCTCAATATAGTCCATGGCGTGCGGGCGGCCGGGGTGGCGGCAAATGGAGACACGGTCCCAAGGTTTAAGCTGAGAGTAGATCATTTGCTTCATCTGTTCGAGGTTCGCTTCCATTTTACTCAGCTCTTCGGAAGATAAAATGGGGTGATTGGCGTTTTGCTTTTTCAACCTCTGCACCGTCTCTTGGTACTCTAAAATTTGTTTTTCGTGAGCCAATACGGTCATTTTTTTTCTACTCCCGGCAATTTTGCGTCATGAAAATTTTTTACCAACTCGACTACTGTCGGTTTGGTGATTATAATGGAAAAAATCTCTTCTATATCTCGGGAAGCCAGCCGAATACATCCATCGCTATCGTAAGTGCTAATTTTTGAAGAATCTTCTACTAGCTGTCCCGCCGTATCTTCGACCCAAGGAACGCCATGAAGGCCGAATCCTTTAGCCAGCTCACTGCAGCCCTCCAATTCTTCGGCAAAGGGGATCCATCGGGTCCCGAATACTCGGATCATCTCAATCTTATTATCCTGATAGAAGCCCAAAGTTCCCGGTTTATAGATCGCTATTTTATCACCCAGGCGGTACTTGCCGCAAGGCGTAAGATAACCTGAAGCCTTGGTCTGGTCCACTCGGCCGACGCCGACGGGATAGGTTTTCAATAAAATCCTTTCATTTCCGTCGAGGTCCACCGCGTAAAACCACATGCGGCAGCGGGAGAGATCGATCAGAAGGTGGAAATTGATCTGCTTATCTTTTTTAAAGACATTAAAGCGATCTCCGTAAGAAACTTTTTGTGTAAAATAATCAAGTTTTTTGTTGAGACTTCGAGCGATGAAATGACGAGACGTCTCAAAATAACTAGCGTAATCGGCGATCCATGCTGGGCGGTCTTTCAGCCAAGGCACTCGACTAGTGTAGGAAACCGTTTCCACGAAGGGCAATTTAGAAGAGTCTAAAGCAAAAAGCTGGGCAATCCGATCGGCGTCAGGCAAATCTTCTGAAACGGGGAAAGGAGCAGGAGCTGCCTGCAAAACTACAGGCTGTTTGATCGGGGGAGCTTGAAAAGGTTCTGGACGCCTAGGTTCCGCCAAAGCAATCTCAACAATTTTTTGAGGCGGAGCCAGTGGGGCTGGCCGCTTTTTAACATAAGCATAGCCTCCAATCACTCCAAATAAAACTACAGACCCAAACAAAAATTTTCTTACAGCGGACACAGAATACTCCTCATCCTATCTATTTAGCGCAGAGATCCGTATTATCCTTCATGAATGAGTATTTGGCAAGAAATAGCCTACTGCAATTCACAAATTTAATTAAAACATAAACTTAATCGACGTCTTAAATTAATTAATGCGATTGTCATCAAAAAACAAAACAAGTAAAATTAAACCGCAACTTTAGTAATATTAAAATAAAAAAGGTAGTATATGTTAAAAATTCCAAGTATTTTCCCAGAGACCCGGCTCTCTCTTTTTCATAAAAACTTTGCTGAGCCTGCTTTATCGACAAAAGAAGTTTTAGCTTTCAACCCCTTCATGTGCGTTGTCAGCGAACTCGCTCTATGGACCAAAGGCTGGATAGACAAGACTCCGACGGAGCGCGCATTCAAAAAAGTGGCTAAGCTCACGATTGAACATTTACATACGAAATATTCTAATGATTCAC
This sequence comes from Chlamydiales bacterium, assembly GCA_036736085.1. Lineage (GTDB taxonomy): Bacteria > Chlamydiota > Chlamydiia > Chlamydiales > SM23-39 > SZAS-17. The sequence continues at coordinate 8,853 of DAINNB010000015.1, read as the reverse complement.
AGATCAGATGCTATTTCAACACGATCAAATTATATCGTGAAATTAAGGATCCCAGCGAAAAATCCAAAAAAAGATACAACGAGGTCAGCGGGGCCTTGATCAAGTTTTTTAGAGCAAGTGTACAGTAAAATTGCCTAATCGAGTATAGTGGACTGATTCTCATAGGAGTTTCATCAACTATGCTCGACATTAAAGAAATTCGCAAAGACCCCAAAACGATTGAGCAAAAGCTCAAAACTAAAAGTCCCGACGTCCACCTGCATCATATCATGGCGCTCGACGAGCGGATCCGCGGCCTTAAAGCCGACGTGGAAGAACTCAAATCCAAACGCAACGCCTCGTCCAAAGAGATCGGCCTAAAAAAACAAAAAGGAGAAAACGTCTCATCCTTCATGGAAGAGATGGGGGCCCTCAGCGAAAAAATTACAGTTCGAGACCATGAGATTGCACAAATAGAGCAAGAACTCCATTATGCCCTTGCGTGCCTTCCCAACTTGCCCATGGACGACATCCCTGTATTTCCAGGTCCTGAAGACAACGTCTGCGTCAAAGAGTGGGGAGAAAAAAGGTCATTTTCCTTTCCTTTTAAAAACCACGTAGAGCTCAACGAAAAACTCAAGCTTTTCGACTTCGTCCGCGGCGCGAAAATCTCCGGCTCAGGCTGGCCCCTTTACACTAACTTGGGCGCAAGGCTCGAATGGGCTTTAATTAATTTTATGCTCGATACGCACCGAAAAAATGGATTTACGCAGATTATGCCCCCCCTCCTGGTCCGTCCTGAAACGATGTTCGGTTCTGCCCACCTTCCCAAATTCGAAAGCCAGTTATTTAAAATCAAAGATGAAGACTACCAACTCTATTTCATTCCCACATCGGAATCCCCTCTCAACGGGCTTCATGCAGGAGAAATTTTAGATGAGCAGCAGCTGCCCCTGAAATATACCGCCTACACGCCTTGTTTCCGAAGAGAAGCCGGGGCCGCAGGCTCTCAAGAAAGAGGCCTCATTCGCACGCACCAGTTCAACAAAGTAGAGCTTTTTTGTCTTTGCAAGCCGCAAGACAGTCCCGCCATTTATCAGCAAATGCTCGATTCGGCAGAAGAAGTATTGCAAGGCCTCGGCATCCACTACCGCAACATGCTCCTTACAACCGGAGACATGTCTTTTGCAGCAGCGAAAACGATCGACATCGAAGTGTGGCTTCCTGGACAAAACCGCTACTACGAAGTGTCTTCCGTTTCGAACTGCACCGATTTCCAAGCGAGAAGATCTGAGACCCGCTACCGAAGCAAACAAGAAAAGCCTCACTTCATCCACACTCTCAACGGTTCAGTCCTCGCTACTTCCCGTTTGATGGTCGCGCTATTAGAAAATAATCAGCAGGAAGATGGATCCGTTCTTGTGCCAAAAGTCCTGCACCGGTATTTAGGAGAAGAGATCACAAAACTCACGCCATGCAAATGATCGATGACTTTGTCCGTTTTCTTCAAAACTCCCCTACCGTATGGCATGCGGCCAAAGAGATATCCAATCGTCTGGCCGCAGCTGATTTCACTCCCCTCGAAGAGCAAAATCCCTGGGACTTAAAGCCAGGCCAGGGCTATTTTCTTTTCCGAGAAGGCGCCCTATGCGCATTCCGCATGTCAACGCACGCTCCCCAAAGAGTGATTATTGCAGCAAGCCATACCGACAGCCCTGCGCTCAAGTTAAAACCTCAGCCTGACATCGCGTCCCATGGCCTTTCCCAACTGGCCACGGAAATTTACGGAGCTCCCCTTCTTCACACCTGGCTCGATCGAGATCTTTGTCTTGCAGGCCAAATCGCAACTCTCTCTCCTTGCGGCTCCATCGACATGCACCTCGTCTACCTCGACCACCTTCCTCTCTCCATTCCTAGCATCGCCCCTCATCTCGAACGAACGCTTTCCGAAAAGGGACTTCACATCCACAAACAGGATCATTTAAAACCCATTTTTTCCCTCTCGCCTACAACTCTTGCCTCTCACCTCTCTCTTCCCAATATTTTAAGTTTTGATCTCTTTCTCGTCCCCACTCAACCTCCATCTTACCTCGGCCCCTCTAACGAGCTACTCTCAGCGTATCGCATCGATAACCTCTCTTCCGCTCATGCATCTCTTCACGCTCTACTTCAAGCAAAAGCCCAACCTCATACACTCCAAATGGCCATCTTCTGGGATCACGAAGAGATCGGCTCCAACAGCTATACCGGCGCCAAATCCGACTTTCTCCTCCAAACGCTCGAGCGCCTCTCTCTCCACGCGCATCTCTCTCGAGAAGATTTTATGCGCCTCAAGGCCCGCTCGCTTTGCCTCTCTATCGATGTAGCCCACGGCCTTCACCCCAACTTCACTGAAAAATTCGACCCGCAAAACACTCCTCACCTCGGCCAAGGCGTCGCTTTCAAATTCAGCGCAGAACAAAAATACGCCAACTCCGCGCCCACAACCGCTTTCCTCATCCACCTTTGCAAAACGCACAGCATCCCCTATCAACTCTCCGCATCCCGCTCCGACATCCCCTCCGGCAGCACAGTCGGTTCCTTCATGGCCGCAAACCTCGGCATCCCCACCATCGACATCGGCGTCCCCATCTGGGCCATGCACTCCACGAGAGAAACTCTTTCCCCAACCGACCAAACGTCCCTCGCCCATCTCCTCCAAGCCGCATTCCAATAGCCTTTACCTTTTCAACCCAGATCGGTTATACGTTATTGGGACTCTGTCCCAAACCCATACAAAGGGCGTAGTACTTTGGGAGCCGGGTTTGATTTATTTTTTATTATATAAAGCAGAGGAAGATAATAAAAAAACAA
>DAINNB010000015.1:0-6011 GCA_036736085.1 Chlamydiales bacterium | reverse complement strand
AATTCGCTCCCCTTTTCCCTCTTTCTTTGCCCAGGGTTTGGGACAGAGTCCCAATAACGAAAAACGACTAACATAAGGGAATCGTAAGATGAGTGAAAAAAAATCATCGCCACTGCATTTTGAGGGGAAAAATGCGATGGAGCATGTAATTGAGGCTCGGCTAAAAGGATTGGAGGCGTCGAGAGAGATTCATGGAATGGAAATGCCGGGGCATTATAATGCGGCGTCGGATGCGGCAAAAGAGACGGCGTTTCTACTTGTCGTGCTGATGATTTTGTTAGGAGAAAAAGGGTTGGATGGGTCTTGGCTGGGAGCGTTGATCGTGGGATGGATGATTTGGAAAGTGGGCAGGAGCGCCGTGTTGGGATGGGCTAGATTGGAAAGACTGCATCGGGTAATTGAAGAAGAGAGATGGGAGATCGAGCATCATCGAGCGCAAGAGAGAGAGGAATTGAAAGCGATGTACGCTGGGAAAGGTTTTGAAGGGAAAATGCTAGAGGAAGTGACGGACGTGCTGATGGCGGACGATAACCGACTTTTACAAGTCATGCTGGAAGAGGAATTAGGACTCAGATTGGAGTCGTACGAACATCCATTGAAGCAAGCTTGCGGGGCGGCGGCAGGGGTCGCGGCGGCGGCGGCTTTGGTGATCGGCGGATGGGAATTTTTAGGAGAAGCGGGAGCTTTGACGATGAGCGCTTTTGTGATTGCTTTTTCTGCTGCAATCAGCGCAAAATTGGAGAAAAACCGGCTTGCCGTGGCGATGATTTGGAATGTCGCTATTGGAGCGCTTGCAGGTGGGATTGCTTACTTTTCAGCCCAGTTTATCCATTTATGAGCCAACCGTATCTATTCGATGAGTTTTTCGCCTCCGGCCTAGAAGAGAGCGTCAGCCCTTTTCTAACGGCCTCCTCTCGTAAATGGGGGAAGAATTTGGGTTTGAGGGGAGCTGGCTGCGCGGCGTTTTTTTTAGCAGCAGCCTTTGCTTTTTCTTTTGTCAATCTGCCCCTTTCTTACATGTTTTTATCCAGCGTCTATTTTTTATCCGGCGTCCCGGCGTTGATTGCAGCACTTGACGATTTGAAGAATTTAGAGATCAATATCGATGTGCTCATGACGCTGGCGGCTTTTTTAGCGGTCGCGATCGGCAGCGGACTCGAGGGAGCTTTACTGCTCGTTTTATTCGAACTCTCTCACAGCATGGAAGACGCCGTTTCAAAAAAGGCGCGAAGCGCTATTCACAACTTAAATCATCTAGCGCCAAAATTTGCGCACATCAAGGCTGAAGATGGGACGCTTTATAAAAAATCTGTTAGAGAAATCAGCCTAGGGATGCATGTCTTTGTTAAAAACGGAGAGATCGTCCCGCTCGATGGCACTGTGATCGAAGGGACTTCTTCTGTGAATCTAGTCCATTTGACGGGAGAAAGCATGCCGATCCGAAAGCAAGTAGGCGATTCGATAGCGGCCGGCGCTCGTAATTTAGAATCAGCGCTGCTTGTTGAAGTTACAAGAGTGAGTGCAGATTCTACGCTCACACGGATCATTCAGCTCATCACTCAGGCTCAAGAAGCTAAACCAAAGCTACAACGCTGGCTTGATCAATTTGGCAAACGTTATGCCACAACGATTATCTGTCTTACATTTGCATTTGCTTTGGGACTGCCTCTTGTTTTTTCGATGCCGTACTTAGGCAAAGAAGGGGGCGTCTATCGGGCTTTAGCCTTTTTGATCGCAGCTTCTCCTTGCGCTCTCATCATCGCTACGCCAACGGCCTATTTAAGCGCCATTTCCGCCTGCGCAAGGAAAGGAATTTTATTAAAAGGAGGCATCACACTCGATGCGCTAGCCAGCTGCAAAACAATCGCATTTGATAAAACAGGCACGTTGACAACGGGAGATTTAACAATCTCTTCAATCGATGCTTTGACGCAAGAACCTTTTTCTTCAGACCTAGCTCTCGCCATCGCAGCTTCTTTGGAAAGGCATGTCGTTCATCCGATCGCAACAGCAATTTGTCAATTCGCTGAGGAAAAAAAAGTCCCTCTCATTGCGTTGGAACAAATTAAAGCAGTTCCAGGTTCCGGCATCGAAGCGATCGCCTTACTAGATACAGGGCGGACGCCTGTCTTTATCGGCTTGCCCCAAGTTTTAGAAATCAAGCCTCAAGAGACTGCTGGCGGACAGGTCCTCGCTGCCCTTTCGATTGGCGATAAACCGAAAAGAGCCCTTTTTCTTTTCCGCTTCGCTGATAAAATTCGTCCCGACATGTCAGCTCTTTTACAAAATATCAGGCAAGTCCACGGGCTCGACACGGTCATGCTCACAGGAGACAATGCCCATAACGCCAACGCCGTCGGCCGCCTGCTCGGCTTAACTCAAATCTACGCCGATCTACGCCCTCAAGATAAACTCGATCAGATCGTAAAGTTGTCCGAAAAAGGAGGACTTGCCATGGTCGGAGATGGAATCAACGACGCGCCAGCCCTCGCCAGAGCCACTGTCGGCATCTCTATGGGACGCATCGGCAGCGCAACCGCTGTCGACGCATCCGATGTCGTTTTGCTCAACGACGATCTCCAATCGCTCGGCTGGCTTTTTGACAAATCCCATCAAACCCTTCGAATCGTAAAGCAAAACTTGACGCTGGCTCTCTCTGTCATTGCTGTTGCAACCTTCGCAGCTCTTCTCGGCTGGATCCCCTTATGGCTCGCCGTCGTACTCCACGAAGGCGGCACGGTGATTGTAGGTCTCAATAGTCTTCGACTTTTTAAGAATTCTTCGAAGTAAGAGGGTGTCTACAAAGTAAAGTTCTATCGATTTTCGGGTTCTTTTGCACCGATTTTCAACTCAAATTTTGGGAGTTGTATCAATTTCGTATATTACTCCCCAATTTTGAGTTAAAAATCGGCCAAAATAATCCTGAAAATCGACGAACCCTTACTTTGTAGCCACTCTCTAAAATCTATTTAAGAACTTTGTTCTTAAGAACCTACCAAAAGGCTGGCGCCTTTCAGAATCCCTTTTGATTGCTTTATACTGAGTTAAATTGTAATAGTTTGAGTATGATCAACGATATTTTCTTGGCCCTGGAATTGACGAATGATTTCATTTGGGGCTACATCGCTTTTATCCTCATCGTGGGGCTAGGCGGCTATTTTTCTTTTCGCTCCCGCTTTTTTCAGATTCGCTGCTTTCCTGCGATTTGCATGTCATTCCTCCATTTTTTTAAAACGGCGGAAGCGCCAATTAAAAAACGAGGCATTCATCCTCTGAAAACTTTCTTCGCCGCCATCGGCGGTTGCATCGGTATCGGAAACATCGTTGGCATCTGCACAGCTGTTCAACTAGGCGGCCCAGGAGCCCTTTTTTGGACGTGGGTCGGAGGCCTCGCTGGCATGCTGCTTCAATACTCTGAAGTCTTTTTGGGCATGCGTTATCGAGTCAAAAACTCATCTGGCAGCTATGACGGCGGGCCTATGTACTTTCTTCCCATCGCCTTCAAGGGGCAATGGATCGCTCCTATAGCAGCTTTTCTTCTCTGTCTCTACGGCGTCGAGCTGTTTATGTTCAATGTCATGACGGACAGCATCTCTGTAAACTGGGGTCTCAATCCCTATTGGGTCGCCTTCGTCCTTCTCATCGCAGTGATCGCTGTAGCTCTCGGCGGCATCAATCGCGTCGGAAAAGTATGCAGCGCGATCATTCCCCTCTTTATTTTCCTCTATCTCGGCATGGGGTTTTGGATTTTATTTCAAAATCTTGCAGAAATTCCTACCGCCCTCGCTCTCGTCTTCAAAGGTGCCTTCACGCCTCAAGCCGCCGTCGGAGGTTTTGCCGGCTCAACTGTCATGCTCACCATCTCGATGGGCCTTTCCCGCGGCGCCTATTCAGGAGACATCGGCGTCGGCTACACCTCTGTCGTCTACGCAGAGAGCAACACCCCCCACATCAAGCGCCAAGCCGCTATGACCATCATCGGCGTCTTCCTCGACACCTTCGTCATCTGCACCATGAGCATCCTCCTCGTCCTCATCTCCGACCACTGGAAAAGCGGCATCGATGTCTCCCTCATGGTCCAAGAGGCCCTCGGCCTCCACTTCCCCTATATGTCTCTTTTCATGCCTTTCTTCCTCTTTCTCCTCGGCTACACCACCATCCTCACCTACTTCGTCGTCGGCGTCAAATGCGCAAAATTCATCTCCCCCAAATACGGCCCCCTCCTCTACTACCTCTACGCCATCATCTCTCTCCCCCTCTTCGCCTTCGTCAACCCCGATCAAGCCTTCCTTATCATGTCACTCGCAGGAGCCGCTCTCCTTATTTTCAACCTCCTTGGCATCTTTTTCCTCCGCAAAGAAATCGAATTCGGATTGGACGACTAAACTACTCGACGCGAGATGGGGCTCTGCCCCATACCCCGTTAAGGGGCGAGCCCCTTAAAACCCCTTTGTCTTTATAAAAAAACAAAAGGGATTTTAAAGGGCGGCAGTCCTTTAATGGGGTTTGGGGCAAAGCCCCAAGAGCTGTGAAAAAAAACTAGACTAAAGCGGCTGTTTTTTGTTTTTGGCGCAGGGATTTTTGGATCTCTTGCCGATAGCATTTATAGCAGGCAGGAAAGTACTTTTCTTCTGCTCCTAATTCGACAGATGGGCCTTCATTGGTGGCGGAGCCGTTGATGTGTTTTAGGTTCATGATGGACTTACGTGTACAGAAATGACATGTTGCTTTGACCTCTTCAATGGAATCGGCAAGCTCGAAAAGACGCGATGATCCATCGAAAAGATGGGTTTTAAAATCTGTCCGAAGCCCGTAGCAAATGACGGGAAGGTCCCATTCCATGGTGATGCGGCGAAGCTCTTCGATTACTTTGGCGGAAAGAAATTGCGCTTCATCAACTAAAATACAATTGACGCCGCTGTAATCGATGCCTTGAAGGGAAGTTTCATCAACAATTAAGACGTCGGCTTGCATCTCAAGGCCCGCACGGGATTTGATTCTTTCTCTTCCAAAACGAACATCCAAATCAGGCTTCATCAAAAGGATCTTCTTTCCTTGCTGCCGATAATTGTGGGCGACTGCTAACAAATTGAGCGTTTTAGCGCTCCCTACAGTTCCATACCGAAAATATAACTTTGCCATAGAGAACTCTCCTTATTGACTCATGATTTGATGTCCAGATTATATGATCCGAAGGGAAAAATACAGCTTAAGATTTTGGGTCGCTGAAAACTTAAGTCAAAATGTCTTTCCATCCAGCATGGCGAAAGATACTCCCTTGCGCGAGGGTATACCCATTTCTATTATTTACCCAAAAACATAACCAGCTCAATACAAGCAACATAAGCTCATTAATTCACATGCAACTAAAAACCAGCTACTTACAAAATACCCCCTCTCCTTAAAACTCAACACATTACAATACAATTGTTAAATAATTTACAAAAAAAATAATAACATGCTATAATTGTATTATATTTATTATAAAAATAAGGGGCGTTAAATGAGTGATATGTACGGAAATACCATATCAGATAATTTCACTAAATTTCTTAATCATCTCTCCCCCGCTGAAAATGCAATTAGGGGTGCATTCCGTGCAATAGAACGAGGAGTTGTAGAGATAAGTCAAAATATTTTCACACAAGCACCTCGAGAAGCTGCTCCTCTCAGCACCTCAAAAACGATAACTTACATGGGAGAAAACTCATTCTCAAAATTCATCGATATAATTCTTGGAGCAGACTATAGTTCCACCGCTCCAGGTTTTTCATCTAAAGATCTAGAAACCTATAATTATGTGAGAGGAAAGTGCCTTCAAATCATGAATGATAATTTCTATAAAAAAGGACGTAAAATTTTTGAGATTCACAAAATACTTTCAAATTCGGGGAGTTCTTTATCTTTAGGAGAAAAATTCCAACTTCTTCAAGAATTATTCAAAGAAAATAAATTAACTTCTAATGATGCTAACATCATATGGCGGAATCTCCAAAACGATTTTCCGAAGG
>DAINNB010000014.1:0-20060 GCA_036736085.1 Chlamydiales bacterium | reverse complement strand
TTTTTTAAAATTTTTTTACGAAGCAAAAATCGCCCTCAGACATAAATCTAAGCAGTTTTTATAGTAACATCGTGTTTACTAAAATGAAAAGACTTTTTTGAATAAATTTGTTCAAATAATTAAAAAATTGTATATTAAAGATGTAAGGCAAATGAGAGCAGCGGGACTGTCCCGCAGCGAATAAGAAATCGATCTCAAGATTGGGTCTTATTTGATATCGCCCTCTTTACTTACGAAAACAGGAGGAAAATATGGCAATTAAACGAAAAAAAAGAGCTACAAAGCGCAAAACTGCGTCTAAAAAAGCTCGCAAGGCGCCTGCTCGCAAAAAAGCAGCTCGCAAAACTAAATCGAAAGTAAAAGCAAAATCAAAAGCTCGTAAATCTACTCGTAAAAAAGTAGTTCGAAGCAAAGCAAAAAAAACTGCTAAGAGAAAAACTGCTCGTAGAAAAACAGCTCGTAGACGCAAAGCTCCAGCTGTTGCCGCTATCATGGTACAAGAGTAGTCTTAAGTTTTTTAAACTCTATATAGTGAATCGAGCAGAGCCTCAAGGCTTGCTCGATTTTTTTTTGCCTTCCGGCTATGATTCCCTGGCATGTTCCTCGTCATCAAATACCGTCTTTTTCTAGACCAGTTCCAAGTTGTTCTCCGCTATTATAAAAAACCTCTTTTCGCCTTCTCCGACCTTGCTCTTGCCGTTTTTTACCTCTTTTCTAATCCTTATAGGATTTGCCGTAAGTTTCTCCAAAGTAAAGGGTTTTCCTTCATTCACGCCTATGGAGAAACCCCTCTTACCACATTAGAACATATCGTCAAAACCTTTGAAATTACCTCAAAAGACCGCTGGTTAGAGCTCGGTTCGGGGCGAGGAAAGACGTGTCTTTGGCTTTCTCTTTATTGGGGATGCACTGTCCGGGGCATAGATTGGGTGCCTCAGTTTGCGGATAGGGCCTCTCTCCTTGCCCGTCTTTTCTCCCTGCCGCGCCTCTCTTTTTTCCGACAGTCCTTCCATGAAGCCGATTTTTCCTGGCCGACCGTTGTCTTCCTCTACAGCACCTGCATGAGCAATCAAGAAATCAACAACCTTCTCCTCTCTATGAAAACCCTACCTGACAAGGCTAAAGTCATCACCATCAGCGCCCCTTTAACCCACCCAAATTATCGCCTTCTCAGCTCAACTTTTGTCTCATTCCCATGGGGAAAAACAAAAGCCTACCTCCAAGAATATTTTAAAAAAATAACATAGGATTCCATAAGGACGAAGTCCTTTAGCGGGGTGTGGCAGAGCCTCGCCCTCTCCCCCAAAATTTGGATAAAATGCTCTCGCTTTCAATGAAGGGGTTTTCTATGATTTGTGTACAGAAAGGTTTTTGTTGATCATGGAAAGGTGGAAAACTCGAGAAGTCATGGTGGGGTCTGTTGGGGTTGGAGGGGATAATCCTGTCCGTATCCAATCGATGACGACATCTGATACCCGGGATGTGAGGGCGACTGCGGACCAGGTTATGCGGCTGGCGGACGCAGGTTGCGAGATTGTTCGGGTGACTGTGCAGGGAAAGAAGGAAGCTGAGAGCTGCGAGGCGATCAAAGAGGATTTGCTAGCTAGGGGGTATACGATCCCTTTGGTAGCGGACATCCATTTTTACCCGCCTGCAGCAATGCTTGCAGCCCAGTATGTGGACAAGATCAGGATTAATCCTGGTAATTTTGTCGATCGAAGGGCCAGCTTTCAGGTGTTTGAGTACGATGATGCGGCCTATGCGCTGGAGCTTGAGAAGATCGAAGAGCAGTTCGCTCCACTGGTCCAGCTCTGCAAGCGCCTGAAAAGGGCTATGAGGATAGGGACGAACCATGGATCGCTTTCTGACAGGATCATGAACCGCTATGGTGATAATCCTAGGGGAATGTGTGAGAGCGCCTTTGAATTTGCCCGGGTATGCCGAAAATATGATTACCATGATTTTGTGTTTTCCATGAAATCGAGCAACCCCGTCGTCATGATCGAGGCCTATAGGCTTCTTGTGGACGAGATGAAAAAAATGGGATGGAATTATCCCTTGCACTTGGGAGTGACGGAAGCGGGAGAAGGGGAGGATGGCCGCATTAAATCAGCGATCGGCATAGGGACTTTGCTTCATGAGGGGCTTGGCGATACAGTCCGCGTTTCTCTGACGGAAGATCCTTGGAGCGAGATCGATCCTTGCAAACGGCTTGTTCGCTGGGCGGAAAAACAGCAGGTTTTGCCGCCTATTGTCTTGAGAGAGAAAGTGGCTTTGAAAGAAGGGCTTCATCCTCAAGGAACTGTGCTTTTGAAAGGGGAGTCTTTAGAAGAGTTGGAAGGAGTTTTAAAACTAGCTCAAAAGAAGGCTAAAGATACTCCCGATTGCGTGTGGGTTGAAGAGGTGAGCGAAGAGATAGAGCCGGTCATCAAAGACTTGATAGAGGCAGGCGTCGGTATTTTATCGCAAACGCCTTACCCCAAAGCTTTGCCGCTTTCAAAAGAGCCTCTCGACATTCCCTATGTCTTATGGATGCAAGAGCCGACTTCGCTGCCGGAAAAAAGACCTGAGTGGATTGTTTTTCAACCCAAAGGTTCTTTTGCTGCGCAAACGCGCGCCTTGGTTTCTGCTGTAAAAGAGAGCGATCTACCGATCGTGTTAGCGGCCAGTTATTCTTGCGAAGCAGAAGATCTATGTATTCACGCAGGAGCTGAAATCGGTGCATGCTTGATCGATAAATTAGTCCAAGGGATTTGCCTTTTAGGGATAGCGCCAGTAGATCAAAGACGCCAGCTTTCATTTAACCTATTGCAAGCAGCCCGTATGAGGACGAGCAAGACAGAGTACATCTCTTGTCCTGGATGTGGAAGGACTTTGTTCGATCTGCAGGAAGTATCTAGAAGAATTAGAGGGAAAACAGCCCACCTTCCAGGCGTTAAAATCGCTGTCATGGGGTGCATCGTCAATGGCCCTGGAGAGATGGCGGACGCCGACTTTGGCTACGTCGGCTCGAAGACAGGAAAAGTAGACCTTTACGTCGGTAAAGAGTGTTTTGAAAAAAACATCGATTTTGCAGACGCCGACGAGCGTTTAATTCAATTAATTAAAGACCACGGTAAGTGGAAAGAACCGGAATATCATGAAACCTAAATATGAACCAAGGTCCATTGAAAAAAAATGGCAAGCTTTTTGGAAAGAACACAAAACATTCAAATCCACTATCGACTGGTCGAAACCAAAATATTATGTCTTAGATATGTTCCCTTATCCTTCGGGAGCGGGGCTTCATGTCGGGCATGTTACAGGATATACAGGAACTGATATCATTGCCCGCTATAAAAGACAAAAAGGGTTTAACGTTCTTCATCCTATGGGCTGGGATAGCTTTGGCCTTCCTGCCGAGCAGTTTGCTATCCGCACAGGCACCCACCCCGCGGTCACAACAAAGCAAAATATTGATACGTACCGGCGCCAGCTGGAATCTCTTGGGTTTAGCTACGACTGGGACAGGGAGATTGCGACATCAGACCCCACCTATTATAAATGGACCCAGTGGATTTTTACCAAACTGTTTGAAAAAGGGCTCGCTTATGAGGCGGAAATCCAGGTGAACTTTTGCCCTGCTTTAGGAACCGTTTTGGCGAATGAAGAAGTGGAAAATGGGAAGGCCAAAGAAGGCGGCTACCCTGTAGAGCGCAGACCACTCCGCCAGTGGATTTTACGCATCACAGCTTACGCCGACCGTTTGCTGCAAGATCTCGATTTGCTCGATTGGCCGGACCATTTAAAAAAACTGCAGTCTAATTGGATCGGACGAAGTGTTGGGTCCACTGTGACATTTGTCGAAGAGGCGACAAAAGAGCCGATCGTTGTCTTTACAACAAGGCCAGATACGCTGTTCGGTGCGACCTATCTTGTTTTAGCTCCTGAACATCCATTAGTAGACAGGATCACCTCTTCCGCCCATCTTCCCCAGGTCCAAGAATATCGGAGACAAACTGCTGCTAAAAATGATTTGGAGCGGACTGATTTGGCGAAAGAGAAAACCGGCGTTTGGACGGGGGCTTACGCCCTTCATCCGATCACAGGAAAAAAAATCCCCGTTTGGATTGCCGACTATGTTCTTTCCGGCTACGGCAGTGGCGCCGTGATGGGAGTTCCTGGAGGCGACGAGAGAGATTTTGCATTCGCTTCTATTTATCACCTTCCGATTGTTCCTACCTATGATCCCGATCTCTCTTCGATTCCTTCCGAAGACGAGCGTCAAAAGATTAGAGAAGAAGTCTTATCGGGAAAACGGTGCTGGGTAGATGGCGGAACAGCGATTCATAGTTCTCATGAAGATTTGCATTTAAATGGTCTTTCTCAAGAAGCTGCGATTGAAGCTGCGATTGTTTGGCTCGAGCGGCACGGCAAAGGAAAAAAAACTGTCCACTACAAATTGCGCGACTGGCTCTTTTCCCGACAGCGCTACTGGGGCGAGCCGATGCCTATCCTCCATTTTGAAGATGGAACGATGAGGACTTTGGAGCTCGATGAGCTGCCCCTTACCCCTCCCCACTTAGAAGATTTTAAACCTCATAGCAGCGGACAAAGTCCTTTGGCCAAAGATCGCTCTTGGGTGGAAATCGTCGATCCCAAAACAGGAAGAAAAGCCTTAAGGGAAACCAATACCATGCCCCAGTGGGCTGGTTCTTGCTGGTATTATCTCCGCTTTTGCGATCCTAGAAACAAAGAGGCTGCATGGAGCTCGGAAGCAGACAAATATTGGATGCCTGTCGATCTTTACGTCGGCGGCGTAGAGCATGCCGTCTTGCATCTTCTCTACTCCCGTTTCTGGCATAAAGTTCTTTTCGACTGCGGCCTTGTCCACACTCCAGAACCTTTCGCTACGCTCCGCAACCAAGGCCTCGTGACAGCCCGCTCGTTCAAGCTCCCCCAAGGCGGCTATCTTAACCCTTCGGACGCTCAAGAAAAAAACGGTTCTTTCTACTCTCCCCAAGGCGAAGAGCTCATCGTCCAAATGGAAAAAATGTCCAAATCCAAACTCAATGGCGTTTCTCCCGACGAGATCATTCAAGAGTTTGGCGCCGATGCTCTTCGTCTTTACGAGATGTTCATGGGCCCCTTCGACCGGGAAAAGGTTTGGAATACGGACGCCGTCACAGGCTGCCGCCGTTTCCTCACCCGCTTCTTCGACATGGTCCACTCAGACAAAGTCTCGAACGACCCATCCCTCGAGGCTTCCAAACTCGCCCATCGTCTAGTTCATCTCGTTACAGAAGGCATCGAGACCCTCCAGTTCAACACCGCGATCGCCCACATGATGGAGTTCATTAACAACTTCATCCCTCTTCCCTCCTACCCCAAAGCTTCTCTCAAAATGGCCGTTCAAATGCTCTACCCCTTCGCGCCTCACATTGCCGAAGAACTCTGGCAAGTCCTCGGAGAAAAGCATTCGATCGCCTACGCGTCCATCCCTTCCGTTGACCCAGCCTACCTCACAGACGACACAGCCACCTACGTCGTACAAATCAACGGAAAACTCCGCGCGCGCTTCGAAAGACCCAAAGATCAGACCGAAGAGGAAATCCTCTCGCACGTTCGCAGTTTGCCCGATCTGCAAAAATTCCTCGAAGGGGATATTATTAAGACTGTATTTGTACCGAACAAGTTATTGAATATTGTTGTGAAATCGTAGCGGGGTTTTTTTTGGGGCTTCGCCCCAAGGCCCATTAAAGGGCTGGCGCCCTTTAAAATCCCCGTTTTTTGCAAATTTTTCTGCCGAAAAATTGGGGTTTTTTTATAAAAACAAAAGGGATTTTAAAGGGCGATAGCCCTTTAATGGGGTTCGGGCGAAGCCCCGAGGATGAGCGTGGGAATGCAAATAGCTATTTACAATGCGTTGATTCTGCTATTTGCTTTGGGATGCGCTCCTAAGCTGATTGGAGATTGGTGGCGAGGGAAAAAGGGGCCGTCGCTCCTGGAGAGGCTTGGGATTGAGATTCCAGATACGAAGGGGAGATCTGTTATTTGGATTCATGCGGTATCGGTAGGGGAGACTAAGGCGGCGCAGCCTTTGTTTTTGAGACTGAAGAAAGAGTTTCCTGAGGCTTTTTTTTTGGTGACGCATGCGACTTGGACGGGGAGAGAGGAGGCGAAGAGGTCTCTTGGCTTGGCTGATGCGTTTGCGTTTTTGCCGCTCGATTTTTCTTGGATCATGCGAAGGTGGGTGAAGAGGCTGAGGCCGACTTATTTTGTCTTGGTTGAAGGGGATTTTTGGTTCAATCAGCTGAGCGCTTTGATGAGGGGTGGAGCGAAGATAGTTCTTGCTAGCGGTAAGATTTCTGAAAGATCAGCTCGACGGTTTGGATTTGTCTCTTTTTTTGCTAAACGGCTCTTTGGGCTGGTTGATCTTTTTTGTGTTCAAAGTGAGGAGCATGCGGCTCGTTTTGCTCCTTTTGTAAGAGAAGTTTATGTTGCGGGGAATTTGAAATTTGATGTTGAGCCGCAAGAGATAGAAGAGGGGAAGTTTCTTAAAAGAGGCGAGCGCGAGGTCATTACCATTGCTTGTACGCATGATCCGGAAGAGAAGCTTTTGCTGGAGGTTTTGGAGCCTATGTTTTCTCGGCTGACGATTTTTTTAGCTCCGCGCCATCCGGAGAGATTTGATGCTGTGGAGAAGCTTTTAGTGGAGAAAAAAATCTCTTTTGTACGCTTGAGCCAGCTGCAGCATACGGCGGGGAAAGAGACTGTGATCTTAGTCGATGCGATGGGGCGATTGCCTTTTTGCTATGCAAACAGTCGATTGGCATTTGTCGGGGGGAGTTTTACAGACCGAATAGGCGGCCACAACGTATTGGAGCCTTGCCTTTATGGCTGCCCCTCTCTTTTTGGCCCTTATATGCAGGGGCAAAGGGAACTCACTTCCCATCTGTTAAGAGCGGGAGCGGGACGTCAGATAGCGGCGCATGAGGCGCTTTCTACCTTGGAGCTTTTTTTCTCAGATCCTGCATTTTTAGTTGAGATGAAACAGGGGGCAAATCGCCTATTTTCCCAGGGGCGAGGCTCTGCAGAAAAGACGATTTCTCTTATGCGGGAAAAAAGAATTTGGCAATAAAAGGCTTAAATGTTATAGTCTTACTTTCTTTGATATCGCGGGGTGGAGCAGTTGGTAGCTCGTTGGGCTCATAACCCAAAGGTCGTAGGTTCGAGTCCTCCCCCCGCTATTTTTTCTCCCCTCCTGGCGGTATAGCTCAGCTGGTTAGAGCAGCGGAATCATAATCCGCGTGTCGCTGGTTCAAATCCGGCTACCGTCATGTTTCTCATGATTAATATTGCAATCAGTTTGATCTAGTGCTTTTCGACTAAAAGGTCTTGAAACGGATCAAGAATTAAAAGTTTTTTTACTTAGGTTATTAGGTTTATCGATCCTGACTCCTTTTATGGGATACGGTTTGCTCCATTGTGTTGAGATTTCAGAAAAATATTGGAAATCAGGCAATCGGAAGAAGAAATGGCTTGTTATGTGCGGTGTTTTCTTTCTCCTCGGCTGTCTCGGGGGATGGCTTCGATAGCCCCCCTATTCTTGTTTTTATGTTTTCAATTTCGTATTATCGAATGATTTACGAGCTTTTTAGGATCTTAATATGAAAATTAGAAAATTTTTGGGCCTTGCTATTTTGGGGTTTTTTTTGGTTTCTTGTTCTACGAGTTATCAAGCCGCAGGTTTTGGAGGCGGATATTCTGAAATCATCACTTCGTCTGATTCTTATCTCGTCACTTTTCGAGGCAATGGATATACAACGGATGAAACGGTCATGAAATACGCTCTCATGCGAGCTTCAGAATTGACTTTAGAGCACGGATATAGATATTTTACCGTCCTTTCATCGACAGATCAAAGCCGTATGATCAATTATGTAGATACGTATGAAAACACTTCTGCAGCGGCGAACGCTTCGGCAAGGCCAAGTTCATCTAAGGCGAGCGTGCAAGAATCGAGCAGTACTTCTACTTACTCAGGCGTGATCCGAAAACCAGGCCTTACGTTGAAAGTAAAGTGTTTTAACGAAAAACCTCACTTTTTAGACGCCATTGATGCAGAATATTATTTGAAGAAAAATAAGGAGTGAACGGCTGTATGACTTACGAAACGAAAACCGAAAAAGAAAAATTTTTTATTGGGCTAGAGCTGAGAACGAATAATCAAGAAGCTTCAGCAACGATTCCTGCTCACTGGGAGAGATTTTATAAAGAAAATGTTTTGTCTCAGATCCCCAATCAAATACCGAGCGGCGTTTTTGCTCTTTATACTGATTATGAAGGCGATTTTACTAAACCCTATTCATGCATCATCGGCACTGAGGTGTCTAGTTTAGAAGATGTGCCAGAGGGATTGGCCGGCAAGATCATTCCTGCATCAGAGTATGCTGTATTTACGTCTCAAGGCTCATTCCCTGAGGGCTTGGTTGCAGTATGGCAAAAGATTTGGACCTCTTCACTTAATCGTTCTTATACTGTAGACTTTGAGTTGTATGGATATGACTTTCATCCTCAAGAAAATCCAGAAGTAAAAGTATATATAGCGGTGAAAAATGAGCAATGAAACGCTACCAGCTTTTTCTGAAGCAAGTAAGATCCTTGTCCCTGGAAGCATTTACGAGCACTACAAGAAAATACGCTACAAGATTTTAGGAGTAGCTAGGCACTGTGAAACCTTAGAAGAACTTGTCGTTTATCAAGCTTTGTACGGCGAGGGCGATATTTGGGTGCGCCCTGTGGTTTCATTTTTAGAAGATGTTGTGATCGATGGTATCTTGCAGCCGCGATTCAAGAAATGTTCTTAGGGTCTGTCTGCTACTATTTTTCATAGGAGAGTTGAAGGCGGCTTTGGTCTGATTTTTTTTGCAGACCTCGATGGATGTTTAAAGCTCTTCCCATTTTCTCTCCAAGACCTGATGCGCGGGGGCAGAGTCCTGCGTAGCTTGTTTTATAAGAGAGCTTGGGATAGACGATATCTCTTGCATCGATGAGTTTTTTCTCTAAAACCATCAGCGCTTGGACAGCGTCCTCGGTATATTGCTGCTTGAGAGCTTTGATCTTGTTGCAATATCCTTTTGCAATCCCGAGAAGAAAAGAGTTTTTGGCAAGAGCTCCTTTGAGCTTGGCGCTTTTTTTGGCTATCTCCCACAGGCGATCGAGCTCCAGATCGAGAACGCTTGCTACATAATCAGCAATTTCTAAATTCTCAGCCTCTCCAACGATTTCAAGGCACGTCCCATCGCGGCCGCGGCTATAGACTATACTCACGAAAAAAGTTTGCAAAATTGTGGCAATCGCCCTCATTTTGGCGGTTTCTTTTTTTTGTTGAAGAATCCGCTTCATGAAAATTTTTTCTTCCTGCTCTACATGGGCATGAGTGGATTCAAGATGATGTTTTAAGAGCAGCTGCTGCGACTTGATGATTGCCTGCTCGGATTCATGTTGATGAGAGCTGGCGCCAAGGGCTAAAAGTTTTTTAACCCTTCTTAGCACGCTGCTCTCTTCTTCACGGGCTTTTATCTGCTGAAGGTCTAATTCCATCGAAGCTCGAGAGACGCTCTCATCCCACTTCATTTTTTGACAAAAGGCTTTAAACTCAGCGGCGTGGGGCTGTATGGTGTGGCCGTGTTCAATAAATGTCATGTAATGGGCTAGCTCATGGCGGATGATGTTATGGAGCCGCTCTTCTTTGGCGTGCATAAGGCATTCATGGAAGCCAAGCTCGTAAAAAGAGGCATCGAAATAGCCGAGCATAGCTCTATGATTGTAAATGACAATTTTGATCGGATAGGAATTTTGCTGTTTTTTATCATAAAAGCGGCTGGACGTACATTTTAATCTGATCTCGTTAGTGAGAATTTTTTTTACGGTCAGTGTAATGTGCTCTGCAAAGCGAATGATCGATCTTGAATAGACAAACATAATGGCCTCGTTTTCCAATCAGAGATTAACATGGGGAAAGAGAAAAAAACAAAGTCGTTTCTTGATCATTTTAACTGGCTATGTCATACGTAAGAAAAGGTCATTTTTATGAAAAAAGAATCGTTTTCCCAGGGCGTCCTTTTTATGCTTCTTTCTGCCACGGGATTAGCGTTGACAGGTCTTTTGGGGAAATTTGGCTTAAATTACATGGACCTGACCGCTCTTGTTTTTTGGCGGTATTTCACTTCGTTTGTTTTGTGCGCCGCGTTCATGTGGTGTCTTGGACTATTTAATGAAGGGTTTCGGGTCCAAGATGTGAAAATGCATATCCTTCGAGCTCTTCTCGTCTTAACATCTCAGTACTGTTATTATTTTTACTTAGAAAAAAACACTCTTTTGAATGCTCTTGTTTTGTTAAACACCGGGCCTCTTTTTATCCCAATTATTGAACGCGTTGTTTTAAAGGAAAGGGTAGGCGTATCGACTTGGGTCTCCTTGGCTATTTCTTTTGTCGGTGTCCTTTTTGTCCTTCAGCCCGATGCTGATCTTTTTATTAAAATGAGCTGGATTGGCCTCCTTTCCGGCGTAACCCAAGGGGCATCGCAAATCGTTTTTGGAATCAATTCTAAAACAGAAAGGTCTGATCTCGGCGTTTTATACTTATTTCTTTTTTGCGTTTTTTTTAGCCTTATTCCTTATCTTTTCATGGGGCGAATAGCTATACCTCGAGAGGTTAATTCGTCTGTTGCGGTCTATTGGCTTCTTGGAGGGTTAGGTGCAGCTTCGATCTTGAATCAACTTTTTCGTGCTATTGCGTACCAACATGCCACTCCATCTAAACTCTCTTCATTCATGTATGTATCTGTTCTTTTGGCAGGTTTATGGGATTGGCTGTTTTTCAAAAATATCCCCAACGTCTTTTCGATTATTGGAGCTGCTTTAGTCGTGATCGGGGGTATTTCGAAAATATATCTTCGTTTTCATATCCTCAAACGGAAAAACAAATCACTTAAGTGAATTTTTCTCAGCGAGCTTTAGATATTTGTAAAATGTTGTGTTCCCATTATAGACGGAAATAATAAACCCCGTTTTTCCTAAAAAAATCCCCTTTTGAAGAAAGTAGCTGCGGAAAAATGCAAAAAAACCTTTCCAAAGAGCTTTTTGAAAAGAAGATCTCCTCTTCCCTTCATACTGTTTTGCAAATAGGCTGGAATAATGTTGCATTTTTGCTAAAAATTCTTCCGTTGACCTATATGGCGTATGAAGAAGAGGCGCGCTCAGCTGAACAATTTTGAGTTGTTTTTTTTCAATCGCTTCATGAACAGGGGCGTCGCTATATTGCGTATCGCCTCGAAGATAAAGACGAAGCACTCGATCCCGGTCCCAGCCACATCCTTTGATTCGTTTGTCTTGATAAAAATTATGCCTAGACAAAGAGTATATTCGCCCTCTTTCTAAAGACAGTCCCTTAATCTCCTTTTGCAAGGCAGCGGAGAGGACCTCATCGCTATCAAGAGCTAAAATCCAATCGTGGCTTGCTTTTTTTGCAGCTAGGTTCCTCAAAGGTCCAAATCCATGAAAACGCTCTTCGTAGATGGTAACATGGGGAAATGTTCTAGCGATCTTTAATGTATCGTCCGTTGATCCATTGTCCAAAATGACCACTTCAGCAAATAAGGAGAGTGAGGCGAGCGTCTTTTCCAACGTCGCGCTCGAATTTTTAGTCAAAATACAAACTGAAATCATAGAAGCTATGGTATATTTAACATCTATCATATAAGATGCTCAATTTATATGTAGAGGGTAGAAATGCGCCAAGCCTTAACTTATGATGACGTGGCCTTAGTGCCCCAGTTCAATAACATTCCCTCCCGGACAGAGCCTTCTTTAGAAAGCTGGCTGACAAAGCGGCTGAAAATTGGCATTCCTTTGATTGCATCAAATATGGACACAGTCATCGGAGAAGAGCTCGCAGACCTTCTTCTTCAATATGGCTCGATTCCAATTTTCCATCGATTTACCCCTTTTGAAGAACAAGTCCGCTGGGTTAAAAAATATGAAAAAAATACGTTTGTTTCTTGTGGCATAGGTAAGCTCGATGAAACGCGTAAATTGCTCGATTTAGGAGCTGCTGGAGTCTGTATAGACGTTGCCCATGGCCACTCAGATCGGATGTTCCACCATATCCAAGAGCTTAAAAAGACGCATCCCGACCACCAGATCATCGCCGGCAATGTCTGTACAGCTATGGCTTATCATGATCTCGTCAATGCCGGCGCTGATGCTGTTAAAGTGGGCATCGGCCCTGGAGCTGCTTGCAGCACGCGGATCGTGACCGGTTTCGGCGTTCCTCAATTTACTGCTGTGCGAGACTGCGCCCGTATTGCAGAAAAGCTCCGCGTTCCTCTCATTGCCGACGGAGGTATTCGCAATTCCCGCGACGTCGTCCTTGCGCTCGCCGCTGGAGCCTCCAGCGTCATGATAGGCAAGCTCTTCGCCCTTACTAAAGAGTCCGCAGCTCAAAAACGCTCCACCGAAAATGGTCAGGAAGCCAAGTACCGCGGGCAAGCCTCTTCCGACTTCCAAACGGAATTCTACGGAGGTCTTAAAGCCAAAACCGTAGCGGAAGGGATCGATTTCTGGGCCCCTGTTTCTGGCCCAGCCGATGAGCTCATCAACAACCTCCTTGGAGGAATCCGCAGCGGAATGACCTACGGAGGGGCTCGGAACCTCAAAGAGCTGCAGAGAAAAGCTGAGTTCGTCCAGGTCAGTCCTACATACATAGCAGAAAGCAGGCCTCGCCCTTCACCATGATTAAGGTAGAACGGGCATGCATCCCTCGAGACCTAAAGAATCGACTGTTAGCGCCTTGAACCTTTTGATGGAATATTTTTGAATTACGAACGGCATAACAAAACGCCTTTTAAGAGAAAAATGAAAAGGAGTTGGATTTAAAAAATTGATCAACTCTCGCGCTTGCGTTTGCGAGATCCTGAGAATTCAGAAGAAGAGCTCGCTCTCTCATCAAGAATTTCCAACTCGATTTCTTCAGCAAGAGACGTTGATCTGATCCAGTATTCGTTGAGCTCGCCATGCAAAGTGCCAAGTTCGGCAATTTCACCAATCATTTCTATGGGCAAGCGTAGATCAGAGTCATCGTCCAAGCGTCCATTCCACTCACCTAATAGCGTAGCCACTCTTTCAACAAATTTTAGCTCTTCTCTTTTAGTCAAAATAATTTTTACAGTTTCCCTTGAAATTCCTGTTTCATTTACCGCAATCGTAACTAGTCGATCGCAATAGGCTAAACTCATTGGCAATTCTCGCAAATTTTGATTGTCGGTCAAAGCTAATCTTGTAAGTTTTGGGTAAGAGAAATACTCGGGCAGTGAAGTAAGCTCATTTTCAGTTAAGGAAAGTTCTTTAAGTTCTGGCATATTCCAGCTTGTAGGCAATCTAGTTATCCAGTTTCTATTTAGGCTTAAAAATTGAAGTTTGGGGAATTTTAAGTTCTCCGGCAAATTTTCTAGCTCGTTCTCATCTAGCGCAAGAGATTCAAGGTTTGGATGATTATTTAAAATCTCAAATATTGATCCAAGGAAATTTCCGTTTAAAACGAGTTTTTTAAGGTTATTTAAATTAAAACTCTTTGGCCATGAGTTTATATAGCAACATTCTAAGTAAAGTCTTTCTAGATGTGGAAGATGGAAGTTTTCTGGCAGCGATCCGATATCCAGGTCTGCTATATCTAGCTTAATCTTTCTGTTTTGATAGCATTCAAGAATTTCTTTTGCTGCAATCTTTCTTGTTGAATATCTGTCTTGTCCCCATGTTTCTTGGCACCACTGCACAATGCTTTGTTTAAGAGCTATTTCTTCAGTAGCATTTTCAGCGGGGATATCTAAAATTCGAAGGTCTATGCCAAGATCTTGCGCAACAAGATCTTTCTTTCTAATTTCATCAGAAATTATTTGAGATTCAGCGAAGACAGAAAAAGCCCGGTGTAAATCGTAAGCATTTACAGAAAACATATTAAAACCTCATCATGGTTGATCTAGTCTACATTTATTTTTTGTTTTTTTTCTATTGATTTATTTGCTTTTAAATAAATTTTTAGCTCTTTGAACTCGTCTATTTTTAAGCAACGAGAGGTATGGAGAAGTTTTCTAAAGGGGGATGCCCCTTTAAAGAGGGCCAGGGTGAAGGTCTGATAAGAACCTCTTCTGCTTTTACCGAAGTTTCAAAGAAAATCTGCTTGCGGGGATCTGTTAGGGTGACGGATAATGAGGGACAAGAGCCAAGAGTGAATGATGACTAAAGATTTTCTTTATTCTGATAAAAAAATTTACGATTCAGTGCATGGATTTATTTCTTTTGATGAGTTTGAAAAAGAGCTGATCGATTCTTTGCCTTTTCAAAGGCTTCATTACATTCATCAGCTAGGGATTGCCTATTTGGTGTATCCTGGGGCAACGCATACAAGATTTGAGCATTCTCTAGGCGTGATGGCCCTAGCGACTTTGATGTTTGAAAAGATCTGCAAGTCAGTGCGACCGGATGTATTTCACTTCGTGCCGAGAAAAGGATCGTCTGATTACTTGTATTGGAGAAGAGTATTGAGAATGGCTGCGCTTTGCCATGACTTGGGCCATTTGCCTTTTTCCCATGTGGCGGAACAGGAGCTCTTGGGAGAAGGGGGGCATGAGCATTGGACTCTGAAAATTATTTTGAGTTCTTATTTAAAACCTGTTTGGAACAAGCTGAAAAAAGCGCCGGCTTATTTGGAAGACCTGATCGAAAGAGATATCGTTGAAGATATTCAAAAGATTGCGGTCGGCGAAAAAAAATGGAAAGAGATTAAAGGGACCTCATTTACACCTTGGGAAAGAATTGTTTCTGAAATTATTACGGGAGACTTTTTTGGTGCAGACCGGATTGACTTTTTATTGAGAGACGCAAAAAGTACAGGGGTTTCTTTTGGACTATTTGATTATCATCAACTGATTGAAATGCTTAGGATTTTGCCCAGCGTCGATCATGGAACCGATGAGCTGGAGCTCGGGATTGATGAAAATGGGCTGGAGTCATGCGAGGCTCTTTTGCTGGCCAGACATTTTATGCACCGCCGGATCTATCAGTACTCTTCGGTAAAAGCTTATAATTTTCATTTACGCCGATTCATGAAGGCCAATTACCAGCCGGGTAAACTGGAGACCGTCGATGAATTTATCTCTGTCAGCGATACGGACGTCATTAGCCTTTTGAATAAAGCGGCGAAAGATCCCAGCTTGCCCGGACATCGAGATGCAAAATGCATTGTGTTCCGCCAGCACCGTTTTCGTGCGATCGCTTTGCCGGATAAGATGACTGAAAAAGAGATCAAGCAGTTTAAGGCGAACAATAAGTTGAAAGACGATGAGATCGATTGGGAGTTTAGCTCAATTGAGCCGCCTCCAAACCGATTATGCTTTCCTGTCTCTAGACGGCATGTGATGATCCAAAAGGCAAAAGATTGTTCAGATCTGTTGTTGAAAATTCCTTCAAAAAAATCAAATTGGGCCTACATTTCTCCAGATCGGGATTTTGATTTTATTAAATTCTTGGAAAATTGGGTCTAATGCAGCTGATTCAATCGATTAGGCAAGAAATTAGCGCCCATATGCGATCGGAAAAGTTTTTTGTTTTCTTTGTCATGCTCGTGGGATTTTGCATAGCAGGGGAATATGCGATCACGCGCCCTGCCAGCACCTCGATCTTTTTATCTGTGTATTCTACAAAGCATTTGCCTTTCGTTTGGCTCGTAACAGTTCCGTTAAACTTTTTAGTGGTCTACTTATATAACCGATTTTTGCCAAAGATCGGCCCCATGAAAATGCTCGGCTCTTTAGCGGCTATTGTCGCTGTCATCCATATTTCTTGCGCTTTTTGGCTCTCTATTTTTCCCCCTCTCATCTTCTTGCAATTTGTATGGAAGGATATTTATATCCTGTTGATGTTCAAGCAGCTTTGGTCTTTGATCCATACGACGATTAAAAAAGAGAGGGCTAAATATCTCTATGGCATGATTTACGGGATGGGAACGCTCGGTTCGGTCATTTGCAGTTTAATTCCTGGTTTTTTAGCTGTAGACTTTGGTTCTTATCGACTGTTTCTTTTAACGCTCCCTTTATATGCTGTCTTATTTTGGGCTTATAGAAACGCTTTTGCTAGGAGTTCGCTCGCATCTAAATCGTTTATCGATAAGTTAGAGACGAAAGACCCTAGTCCGAAAGAATCTCTTTCCATGATCCGACGGAGCCCTTTTTTAGTGTCCCTTCTTTTTCTTGTCGTCTTTATGCAAGTTTCGGTCGGCTTAATGGAATATCAGTTCAATAGCTATCTCGAGCTCAATATTGTCGATCAGGACATAAGAACGGCTTACTGCGGCCGTATCACGGCCGTTGTCAATTTGTTAAGCGGTTTATTTCAATGCATAGGCAGTTTTTTCTTGGTCCATACGCTAGGGTTAAGAGGGAGCCATCTATTCATCCCTTGCGTTCTTTTTAGCAATCTTCTTCTTTTTATCTGGTTTCCTAGCTTTATTATGATCTCTTTGGCCTTCGTCTTTTTAAAGGCGATCGATTTTTCACTATTTGGGGTAGTACGGGAGATGCTGTATATCCCTTTAAAAATGGATGAAAAATTTCGGGCCAAGGCGATCATCGACGTCTTTGCTTATAGAACTTCGAAAGCAGTCGCTTCCTGCTTCATCCTTATTCTACAAATTGTCGCAAGTGCCTATCTTTTGCCAGTGATCAGTTATGTTTCATTGGCAATATTTGTGGGTTGGTTTATTCTCGTTACAAAGCTATTTAAGAAATATCAAAATGTTTCTTTAGCGGAAATAAAACAAAACTAATTTTTTTGTTGCTCTTTATTATGCCATTCGCGATGAAGAAATCATGGAAGATGGAATACGTACACCCTTTCGAGGGGCTCAAATCCTCAATACGCCTCACTTGAACAAGTCGACTGCATTTACGCAAGAGGAGAGAGATCGGCTAGGACTCAATGGCCTGCTCCCTTCTCATGTTTCCACTGTTGAAGAGCAGTTAAAGCGGTGCTATCAAAATTTCAGCCGGAAGCGAACTCCTCTAGGCAAGTATATTTTTTTAAATTCTCTCTTCAACAGCAATGAATGTTTGTTTTATCAATTCGTCTCCTTATATCCCTCAGAGATGCTCCCTTATATTTACACGCCTACAGTTGGTGAAGCGGCTTTGCAATTCAGCCACATTGTTACAGATCATCGAGGCTTGTATCTTTCTTATCCTCTCGAAGAGAAAATAGAAGAGATGGTCCAAAACCTCGATCAGCCTCAAGTAGATGTCATTGTTGTGACGGATGGAGAGAGGATTTTAGGATTAGGGGATCTAGGGATTGGGGGGATGGCAATCCCTGTTGGCAAGCTGAGCCTTTTTACTTTATTTGGGGGTATTCATCCAGACCGCACTCTGCCGATTTTGCTGGATGTAGGAACCAATAAAGAAGAGCTTTTGCAAGATGAGCTTTACCTGGGTTGGCGCCATAGCCGAGTAATCGGGGCCGATTATGACCGTTTTATTGATCGTTTTGTCAAAGCTATCAAAAAGAGATACCCCAAAGTGCTTTTGCAATGGGAGGATTTTGGCAAGGACCATGCGCGCCTACTCTTAGATCGGTATCGGAACCAGATCTTATCCTTCAACGACGATATTCAAGGCACTGCAGCTGTATCTTTGGCTGCGATTTTGGCCGGGCTTAAGGAAACTAAGCAAAAGCTGACCGATCAAAAAATAGCCATCTTAGGCGCTGGATCGGCGGGGACTGGTATCGCCGATTTAATCGTGCAGGCGATGAAGGCTCAAGGCCTTTCCGAAGAAGAGGCCCGAGGCCGAATCTATATGGTAGACCGAAACGGCCTTATCCATTTTAATACGCCAAAAGTCAATGAGGCGCAGCGCCCTTATAGTCAGCCGCATCAACATTTAATGAACTGGAAAGCGGCGAATTTTGATCATATTACGATGGCGGAAGTGATCGCCAATGCCCATCCTAGCATTTTGATCGGCGTGAGCGCACAAAGTGGGGCCTTTACTAAACCTTGTATTGAAGAAATGCTCCGTCATACACCGCGGCCTATTATTTTCCCTCTTTCTAATCCTACATCGAAAGCTGAAGCGACGCCTCAAGAGCTGATCGAATGGACACAAGGACAGGCGATCATTGCAACAGGAAGCCCTTTTATGCCTGTCTTGTATGAAGGAAAAACATATAAGATCGCCCAGTGCAATAATGTTTACATTTTCCCCGGAATGGGCCTAGGAGCTCTGGCGGCAGAGGCTACGCAAGTGACTGACGGTATGTTCTTGCAAGCTGCAGAAATGCTAGCCAGCCTTTCTCCGGCTTTGAAAGATCCGACAGCAGCTCTTTTTCCAGACATTGAACAAGTCAAAGGTCTTACACAAAAAATCGCTCTGGCCGTGGCCAAAAAAGCTTGCGAAGATCGGGTCTCTTCTGTCGATCCATCCACCCTCGAAACAAAGATCAATTCCTTAGTCTGGAAACCTAAATACCCTCGATTTTTATAAAAACATTAAAAATGTTTTTGAAAACAAATAGTAAATAAACTACTTTGAAATTATGAGAAAGTTGTTTTGGATGATCTTTTTATTTGGCGCTTATATCTGGGTTTTATCATCCGGACACGAAGAATTTTTGTTTGATCAAGGCAGGGCCATTTATCGAGCCCTTGTATCGTGGTTTGATGGGGCCGAGGTGGATTTCCAAGTGAAAAAAAATCCCCAAAAGAAAAAATCCCGCCGCTGGGATTAGTCTTGTTTAAAACTGATACATGAATTCCAGTCTATTTCCGATGGCGTAGGTCACGCTCGCAGGGACGAAAATCTCGCCTCGGCTTGTTCTTTGCATTTCGCTTTTGCCTATCGGCAAATAGCGGAAATACGTCACTGAACATAAACGATAAGGTCCATGATTCCATGAAAGGGGAAGCTGCGCTTCCGTTTGCCATTCATCAGCAAGATTGAGGATGACAGGCCATGAATAGAGACCGCGAATTTGCACGTCGGCTGTTTTCATGCGCATAAGGTTGATAAACAAACCCCCAGACCAAGAAGCGCTATAGCGCCAATTGCATCGAAGACCGACCGCCAAATAGTTCCAGCGGTACCATTCATCGTAGCCTGTGCTCCTATCTACTGCTTTGCGAAGCCATCCTTGAAATCCCATGGCAAAGAAAGGGGAAAACCGGATCCGTTTCCAAGCCAGTGTATAACCGAGTCTTCCTTCAGCATTAAAAATCGTATTTTCCGTATGAGAGGAGAAAGGAAGAAATTTTCTAAGTACATGGTTTTGCAGCGTACCCTCAAAGCGGGTCTGTCCCTCCGCAAACCGAAGATCCCCCCCGATATAAGGACGAAAACTCTTTTCATAATCGCCGCCCGCCTGAAAACCTGGCAGCCAGCCTCTCTCTTCGCTTTTTCCTTCTGATGCAATGAGTTCTTTAAAATAGCGATAAAATACATCGGGTCCGAGATAGATGCCGCTGAATCCAAGGCAGGGAAAAAGGGTAGCCAAGAGCAAAGCTCTCATTCTTCGTGTCATAAGGCAAAAAGCATAGGCGAATAAGAGATATAGATGCACCCTTTTTGAGGTCAAATTTTTTTTTTGCAATTCATTGATTTTTAAGGGAAAGAAGCGTATCTTAGTTGGCGTATGAACCCTATTAACGATGTAAAGCAGCCTCCTATCATTCCTCAACCTTTGGAAACTTCAGATTTTCTGACGTTTTTAGAGGAAATAAAAGGGTTATTGGAAGAGCTTAATGAGACTATTTCCGATGCAAGCAATCGCTGCCCCTGCTCTTCTGCCATTCCTTCTAAGTTCGACCATCAAGTAAAAATTTTAATGAATTTTGAAAAGAACTGCTCGGAGATGGAGACGTTATGGCGGGAAATCAAGGAGGAAGCAACTCCCCTGCAAATACTAAAAAAAGGCGACAAGACGGCGCCGAATACCGGAACTAATCGGCCAGCACCTATATCAGAGCTAAGTCA
>DAINNB010000013.1:16634-20508 GCA_036736085.1 Chlamydiales bacterium | reverse complement strand
ATTGTGATGGAGCATCTGCAAAAAATGGATGTGGTTGCCTACATCCGCTTTGCTTGCGTTTACAAACGGTTTAAACATATCAATGAACTTGTGGAAGCAATTCGCTCCATTGCGCCTGGAGGCGCTGTTTCCACTCAGGAAATCGAGGATGGCTCATGTCATTAAAAAAAGAAGAGATTGCTGCATTTAAAAAAAGACTGGAAGAGCTTCGCGGGCAGATTACACGCGTTCTTCAAGATACGAAAAAAGAGGTGACCCAGGCGGATGAATCGAAAGGATATTCTCAGCATTCGGCGGATGAGGGAACGGACGATTTTGTTCGTAATATTAATTTGGAAGTAACGAACACTGAATTCGGTCTACTTCGCCAAATCGACAGGGCTCTGGAAAAAATTGAAGAAAACACGTATGGTGTTTGCGATTTATCTGGAGAAGAGATCCCTTTCAAGCGACTTGAAGCTATTCCTTACGCGACAATGACCGTAAAGGCTCAGGAAAAATTTGAAAAAGGTCTCTTGTAAGAAGGCTGATGAAATATCTATTTACCCTACTGCTTTTTGCACTTTTTGCTTTGGACGTTTATTCAAAGCAATGGGCAGTAGGATCTCTCCCCATGATCCACTGGCATCAAGGATATCCCTTTGGGGGCATTGGGATGTTTGAGCTAGGAGATGTGACCTTTTCCTTGAACCTTGTGACGAATACGGGTGCGGCGTGGGGAATTTTTGCTCAATACACCGGCGCTCTCTTTATTGTCCGTTTAGCTATTATTTGCGGCCTCATTTTTTTTCTAGCCTTGTTCAATAAGGGGAAAATGCCGGGATTCCCTATGTGGCTCATAGTCACGGGGGCATTTGGCAATGTTTTTGACTATTGGCGTTATGGCCGTGTTATCGATTTTCTTCATTTTACTTTTTGGGGAGCGAGCTTTCCTGTTTTCAATTTGGCAGATTCCTATATCACTTTAGGCGCTCTGAGCCTTTTTTTACTGACCCGCGCCATTCCTCGCAAGGTACAAACGTAAAAAATATATGGATATTGAGATCATTGCAGTAGGTTCCGAGGTGCTTTCCGGGCACACGGTGAATACGAATGCAGCTTTTTTAAGTCGGAAATTATCCAGCCTAGGATATGCCGTTTCGAAGCATACGACCCTTCCAGATGATGTGGAGGCGATTGAGGCGGAGTGCAGGGCTGCTGTCGATAGGGTCTCTTTAGTCATCGTGACTGGAGGTCTTGGCTCCACGATGGACGATTTGACCAAAAGGGCTGTCGACAAACTGTTCGATCAGCAGACCTTGTTAAAAAACACCCTAGGGACGGCATCCGGCGTATTTTATCAAGGCAAATCGAGTGTTTTTCTTCTTCCAGGAGTGCCCCGTGAGATGGAGGAGATGTTTGTTTTAGAGGCTCTTCCTCTCATCCAAAAACATTTTCCTCTCCATTCTCCCTCCCATCGAATCGGCTCTCATCTTTGTTTGCTGCGGGAAGTGGAAGTAAATCCCTATTTGCTCGATCTTAAGCAGCAATATCCCGATGTGGAAATAGGCATTTATCCATCGCAAGGTTCTTTATTCGTTGAATTTTCAGGCTTTTCAGAACAGAAACTGAAGAAAATGACTCAGGCTTTGCAAGAGAGGTTCTCGACATTTTTTCTCGGTCCCTATTCCGCAGCTCAGGCTGTGCATCGCGAATGCATCGCTCAAAAAAAGACCCTGGCGCTAGCTGAATCATGCAGCGGCGGCGCCATAGCCGCGGCGTTGACAGCGCAGCCTGACGCGTCGCTTTATTTTTTAGGTTCTTTTGTTGCTTATAGCAATATTTGGAAGCAGAGATTTTTAGAAGTATCGAAATCGACGCTCGATACGGCCGGAGCTGTCAGCCTTGAAACTGTTGAACAGATGGTCCAAGGACTTTTTCGAGAGACCGATGCCGATTTTGCCATTGCTGTTTCTGGGATTTTAGGACCTAGCGGAGGTTCTTCGCAAAAACCCGTCGGAACCGTTTATTTAGCGATTGGGGAAAGAGGGCAAAAAATAGATATAGGGCGGCTTAAAGCGCCGCCTGATCGAGCCAGCGCCATTCAATGGACTGTACAAACAGCTCTAGGCGCTCTTTGGCGCCGCCTAGTGCATGGAGTCTTTACGTTTTCATGAATTATGAACTTCTCGATAGCGGATTCGGGCAAAAGCTCGAGCGCTTTCATCAATACACGTTGATCCGCCCCTGCCAACAGGCGATCTGGCGCACGCAAAGGCCAGATCTTTGGTCTGCTGCGGACGCCTCGTTTTCTCGAGACGACGGCAATCGCTGGACATATAAAAAAAAGATGCCGAAAGAGTGGACTGCCTCCATTGGGGGCGTGCAATTTAAAATCGCTCCCACCGATTTCGGCCATTTAGGAGTATTTCCTGAACATGCCGACCTTTGGCAATGGATGAGGCCTTTTATTCAGCCGCAAGATCGGATCCTTAACTTATTCGCCTATTCCGGCGGGGTCACATTGGCCGCAGCCCAAGAGGGCGCGCAAGTATGCCATCTCGATGCATCAAAAGGCATGGTCGATTGGGCCAGAGAAAATGCCAAGCTCAATCAGCTCGAAAAAGCTCCAATTCGCTGGATCGTCGATGATGCGTTGAAATTTTTAAGGCGTGAAGTGAAAAGAGAAGTGCGTTATGAAGGGATCATTTTAGATCCTCCTACTTTCGGTCGCGGCGCTAAGGGAGAAATTTTTAAGATCGA
This sequence comes from Chlamydiales bacterium, assembly GCA_036736085.1. Lineage (GTDB taxonomy): Bacteria > Chlamydiota > Chlamydiia > Chlamydiales > SM23-39 > SZAS-17. Next base: position 17,766 of record DAINNB010000013.1, on the reverse strand, counting down.
AGAAGAGATCCTTCCGCTTCTTCAGCTATGCAAAGAGGTCCTCTCTTCTTCGCCTAAATTTATCGCATTTTCTTGCCACACCCCCGGCTTTACTCCGATTGTCATGGAGCATCTGATGCGTCAAATTATGCCGAAAGGTTCGATTGCCACAGGAGAAATGACGCTCCATTCTCCAAACGCCCTTTCCGTTCCTTCCGGCTCATTTGCAAGGTGGACCCATGTTTAAAATCACAAGTTTGCAAAATCCCAAAATCAAAGATGTCGTCAAGTTGCGCGAGCGAAGAGAGAGGGAAAAGACCAATCTCTTTCTCATAGAAGGTTACCGCGAGCTCAGGCGTGCTCTCGACGCCAAGCGCAAGCCCCATACTCTCTTTTACTGTCCCGAGCTTTTTCTCGGCTCCAATGAGCGAGCTCTCTTAGATCAATCGGGCGCCGAGCTGATCCAATGCACGCCGGAAGTATTTGCCAAAATTTCCTATCGCGACCGCCCCGACGGTCTTCTCGCTGTAGCCCCTCAGCTCCACCTCGCCCTAAAAGACCTCCCCCTCAAGAAAAATCCGTTTTTCGTCATTGCAGAAAGCATAGAAAAGCCCGGCAACCTCGGCACGATCCTCCGTTCCTGTGACGCCGCAGGCGTCGACGCCGTCATTGTCTGTGACCCCACAACCGATATCCACAACCCCAACGTCGTCCGCTCCAGCGTAGGCACTCTCTTCACCCTCCCAGTCCTCGAAGCCTCCAGCCAAGACACTCTCTCTTTCCTTAAATCCCACTCCATCTCCATCGTAGCCGCCACGCCTCACGCCTCTCTCGAGTTCACAAGAGCCCCCCTTTCCGGCCCCGTCGCCATCGCCGTCGGAACAGAACAGTACGGCCTCTCTCCAGCCTGGATGCAGCAAGCTGACATCTCCGTCAAAATCCCCATGTTTGGCGTCGCCGACTCTTTGAACGTAGCGTCCGCTACTACTTTGATGCTCTACGAAGTTGTTCGGCAGCGAAGTCATTTGTAATTCTCGATTTTATGGCTCCGCCGGCCAAAGGACTACGTCCTCTGGACTCCTATTTGCTTTTACAAATCATCTTTCGCTGCGAAAGATGATTCATAAAGAAAAAAGGAGTCCAGAGGACTTTA
>DAINNB010000013.1:0-16624 GCA_036736085.1 Chlamydiales bacterium | reverse complement strand
CGAACAAAATAGAAGCAATTTTGGAAAAGGAAAATTTATTTTAAAAATAACAAATGCTGCCATTTCTACTTTCTCCTTTGGGCCGGCGGAGCCACAGCTGCTAACTACAAAATTGATGTGATTTTTTGGGGAAAATGGATACACTATGTTGTATGGAAGAATCACAGCCTGAAATTGTTTACTCTGACAATCACATTTTGGTTGCCTCGAAGCCGTCGGGGTGGTTGACGCAGCCGGACCAATCTCGGACTCCTTCTTTGGAGGGGTTTGCGAAAGAGTGGGTGAAGGGGGAGTACAATAAGCCGGGCGAGGCGTTTTTGCATGCTGTGCATCGGTTGGATAAGCCTGTGAGCGGGCTTGTGCTGTTTGCTCGGACGAGCAAGGCTTTGTCTCGGTTGAATGAGCAATCGAGGAATCAGGAGATCGAGCGGATCTATTGGGCTGAGGTCGAGGGGATTTTGGCCCATCGGGAAGCTAGGCTCAAACACTTTTTGATCCATGGTGAGCATCGGGCTTTGGTGGGGAAAGAGGGAGATAGGGAAGCTAAGCTAGCCGTGTTGAATTATTTGGTCGAGCAGTTCAATGCCCATTCTACGTTTGTATCGATTGATTTAGAGACAGGGCGTTATCATCAAATTAGGGCCCAGTTTAGTGCGATCGGCCATCCGATTGTGGGTGATAAACGGTATGGGGCGAAAACGGATGGGCACGATGCTATCCATCTTCATAGCTGGCAAATTTTCTTTGAACATCCTGTGACGCATGAAGAGCTGTCATTTAAGGTTGAACCTGCGTTTCAGCGATCTGGACTGCGTTGAGGGCAGCTCCTTTCAAAAGTTGATCACCTACGGCCCAAAATTCTAGTGTGTTGGGTTGGGTTAGATCTTTTCGGAAACGTCCGCATAATATGTCATTTTGTCCTGTTGCATCGCGTGGCGTTGCAAATCGATTGACTGCTCGATCTTCAAAGAGGGAAAGCCCAGCGATGGGGGAGAGAAGCTGATAGACTTCGTCTAGCGTGAAGGGGGATTTGAACTCTACGTTTGCGCTTACAGAGTGGGCCCTTAACACGGGAACTCGGACGCAAGTGGCGGTCAGTTGGATCGAGTCATCTTCTAGGATTTTACGGGTCTCGTGGGCCATTTTCAGCTCTTCTTCTACGTAGCCGTTTTCTTGCAGGGAGGAATTGTGAGGATAGAGATTGAACGCGTAGGGGAAGGGGAGATAGGGTGTATAAGGGGAGTTTTCTAGATAGGCCTTGGTCTCTTGTTTGAGCTCTTGCAGGAGGTGTGCGCCAGCGCCGCTTGCCGCTTTATTGGTGGAGACGACGATCCGTTTGGCTTTAAAAGCGCGGTGAAGAGAGAAAAGGGGCATGAGTAAAATGGTGGCGGCGCAATTGGGCGAGGCGATGAGGCGGTGCTGCTTTTTTACAACGTGTCCGTTGATTTCTGGAATGACGAGGGGAATTTGAGGGTCTTGCCGGAAAGCTGAGCTTGAATCGATGACAAAGCATCCTGATTGCAGGGCTAGGGGGACCCACTCTTTGGAAATCGAGGAACCTGCGCAAAAAAAGACGAAGTCAAGTCCTTGGAGCCGGTCTTCGCTGAGAAGTTCAATAGAGAGCAGATGCTCGCCAAAGGGGATTTTTTGTCCTAAAGAGCGGGGCGAGGCGAAAAGGCGAGCCTCTTTGATAGGGAAATTTCGAGCTTCGAGGAGGGATAAAATTTCTCTTCCTACGGCGCCTGTGGCGCCAACGATTCCGATTGCATTCGACATGATTTACTCCGCTCCTTTTCTTGTATTTTAACGATCACCCAGTTAGGATTTTTCCGATTTATTTAGGAGAGAATCTTATGGTTTGTCTAATGGAAAAATGTACACCAATCGCTGATTTTATCGCACCCGAGAATCCAGTGACTGGCGTTAGAGGCGTTCGAGTGATCCCTCAGTGCGCGGAAGCGATGTTTGGTTCAGTTATGTACCCTCTGGCCCTATCAGGGGAAGGGAGCGTGATTGAAGATAGCCAGCAAGCTAATCAAATTCAGTTCATCTTCGCTCGATTAATTCCTCATACGATACGAAAAGATCTTCCTTATGAGGTTAAACTTCTTTCTAAAGAGAGTTTGAATGCTTGGTGTTTGCCAGGAGGAAAAGTAGCGGTCTATAAGCTTCTTCTTGATAAAATCGATGAATATACAAGAAACGGTGTGTTGGAGAGCTATGTAGATCCTGAAACAGGTGAAGTGATCAGCTATGAGGGAGTGAGTGATCGCGATGTTAAGGGAGCCTTGCTCGGCCATGAAATGACGCATGCGGATGCTCGCCACACTGCTCGTAAATTGGAGTGGACGGGATTTGTTCAACTTTGCATTTTTGGCGTGAGCGCGTTTCTTCAAGCGTGCATTACAAAAGCGAGACAATCTCTTGTTTCTTCCCGTCGAGTTCTTACGCCGGCGGACCGATCTCAATTAGCCATATTGGAAAATGTACAAAAGGTCCATAATTTCGTGTTTCAGGCGCTCGTCAAGCTAGGGTTAAAGCTTTATCACCTGTTTGGAAGCCGGAAACATGAGTTTGAAGCAGATAAATATGGCATGCAATTAGCCGTCCGTGCAGGATATGACTGGAGAGGAGCTCTTTATCTACAAGAAATTTTGAAACGGGAATCTGGACGAGAAGGGACAAAGAGCTGTCCTTCTTTTGTCCAGGAAGCTCTCAAATGGTTCAACACACATCCTTCTTGCGAAGAGCGTCAAGTGGCGATCGTTAAAGAAGCAAAACTCTTGAGATGGGCATAATATATAAGAGGAATCATGAGAAAATCGATTTTACAAGCGATCGAAGATGGCATTAGAGCGATCGAATTTTTAAAACACCCTCAAAGTTTGGCGTTTATTGAAGAGGCAACAGTCTCGATTGCAGAGTGCTTTCGCCAGGGAAAAAAACTCTTGATCGCAGGCAACGGCGGGAGTATGTGCGACGCTCTTCATTTTGCCGAAGAGCTTACAGCGCAATTTAGAGGGCCCCGTCCCGCTTTGCCAGCGATTGCGCTGAGCGAACAGGGGTTTTTGACAGCAGTTGGCAACGACATGGGATTTGAGCGGGTATTTTCTCGAGGCGTAGAAGCTTTAGGCCAACCAGGCGATATTTTTATTGCCCTCACCACTTCGGGTAATTCAGCCAACTTGATCCGCGCTGTGCAGATGTCTAAAGAAAAAGGATTGAAAACGATCTCTTTCTTAGGCAAAACTGGCGGAGCTCTTCAAGGGCAGAGCGATTTAGAATGGATCGTTCCCGGGTTTACTTATTCCGACCGGATTCAAGAAGCGCACATGACGGCGATCCATATCATCATTGAACAAGTGGAAGGACTGCTCTTTGCTCCGAAAGAAACTCTCGCGCACGCTGCGCTCTAAGCTTATTCAGTTTGGGCAAGATCTCTTAGAAGGCCGCAGGCGCGGCCTTTTTTGGCTTTATCCGTTCGGTTTTTGCTGGGGCTCTGTTGTTTATTGGAAAAACTGGCTGTACGACCGCGCTTTTTTTTCTCCTTGTAAGATCCCGAGGCTTGTGGTGAGCATTGGCAATGTGGTCGCAGGCGGCACAGGAAAGACCCCTCTCACTCTTTTATTGGCGAATCTTTTTTCTCATCGGCGTGTGGCGATTTTGTCTAGGGGAGCTTCACTTCAAGGATCTCTTGCTGACGAGCCATTATTGCTTGACCGCAGAAGTCAATCGGCCCATGTCTATGCGGGAAAAGATCGGATCTTGTCCGCTAAGAGAGCTGTAGAAAATCAAGCAGACCTTCTTTTATTAGACGATGGGTTTCAGCATCGGAAATTATTTCGAGATATTGATCTAGTTCTTCTTTCTGCAGAAAGGCCTTTTTCCAATGGACGTTATCTTCCTTGCGGGTTTCTTCGCGAGCGTCCTGAAAGGGTAAGGCAGGCGTCTATGGTTTGCGTGAATCCGATTCATTCGGAAGAAGAGCTTGAAGAGTGGAAAAAAACAATCCCTTGTCCCGCTTGCTGCATAGGCGTCCGTCTTAAGGTAAAACGGTTGGTCCCTGATCTTTCTTTGCAAGGAGTTCCTGCAGCTCTTTTCTCCGGGATTGCGAACCCGGATTCCTTCAAAAAAATAGCACTGGATCTGGGGGCTCTGATTTTGGATGAATGGAGACTGGCGGACCATGAGGCCCCATCGATTCGCGATCTGCAGAATTTCGCCCTTCATGCTCGATCTTTGGGAGCAAAAGTTCTTTTGTGTACCGAAAAAGATGCGGTGAAACGTTCCGAAAACGAGCCTTTGGCCCTGCCTCTCGTCTATCCGGAAATGGAGATGGTTGTGACGGCAGGCCATGAACATTGGCAAAACCTAGTTGATAAAATCGAAGAGAAAATCGATAATTATAGAACCTATGGAAAATGAAGTAAAAATTTCACTCCCCAAACTAGGGGAAAGCATTGTTAGCGCTACTGTAGTTCAGTGGTTTAAAAATGAGGGCGATCGGGTCGAGTTGGATGAGCCTTTATTGGAAGTGTCCACAGATAAGGTCAATAGCGAGATTCCCTCTCCTGTAGCGGGTGTTCTTGGACGTATTTTGGCTCCTGCCGATACCGAATTGCAAGTAGGAGAGACCCTGGCCTTTATGCGAGTGGGTGAATCTTCTGTCTCGGCTCCAGCCCAGCGGGCTGCAGCTCCAGTTCCTCCCCCCTCTTCCGATATGGAAGATTTTTTATCTCCCTCAGTTATGCGCCTATTGAAAGAGAAAAAAATTCCTTTATCTGATATCGATAAAATTCCTCGCTCCGGCCAAGGAGGAAGGCTGACCAAACAAGACGTAGAAGGTTATGTTCCCGAGATCGCATCCTCTCAAGGCCCTTGCCCCTATAAAAAAATAGATGTGGAACGGGTGAAAATGAGCGCGATGCGAAAAGCAATCGCCGACAATATGGTCAAATCGTTCTATGAAGCGCCTCACGCTTCTTTGATCACAGAGGTGGATGTCACTCGCATCTTGCAGCTTATCCAGGAACAAAAAACGTCTTTTCTTGCTCAACATGGGGCCAAATTAACGATTACTCCTTTTGTCGCTAGAGCGATTTGCCGCGCGCTTCATGCATTTCCTCTTATCAATGCTTCGCTAGAGGGCGATACGATCGTCATGAAGCATTTTGTGAATTTGGGCGTTGCTGTCAGCGTCGATCAAGGCGTTATGGTCCCTGTGATACGAAATAGCCAAGCTTTGTCTATTACTCAAATTTCCCAGCAAATCGCAGATTTGGCTTTAAAATCTAGAGAACATCGCCTCTCTCCTAGCGAAGTGCAAGGGGGGACGATCACGATGACAAATTTTGGAATGACCGGAACGCTTATCGGGATTCCAATTATCCGGTACCCTGAAGTAGCGATTGTGGGCCTAGGAGCGATCGTGAAAAAAGTGGCGGCTATGCCGGATAATTCTATTGCGATTCGCTCTGTGATGATGATCTCTCTCACATTTGATCACAGGGTCCTTGACGGGCTTTACGGCTGCGGGTTTTTAAATGAGCTCAAAAAGCATCTAGAAGACGATATTTCTCTTTAAAGCTATCCTATTCTTAGGTAGAAAGTAAGAAAGAGGGCGATTACAAGGTGTACACCCGTTCCATCTCAATGGCACCCAAAAGGGCCTCATTCTAACTCTTTTAAGTCGAATAAAACGTTCGACCCAAATTTGGATTGAAAATCGACCGGAATATTACCTTGCGTATGCTGTCTTAATTTCTAGCAAGGATACTTTCATGAGACGTTTTCTTGAGCGTTTTGCTGTTCGAACTCTTCGATTAGAGATTTTAACTATTTTTCTAGCTTTGATCTCTTTTTCTTCTATTGTCATTATTGCTTTCACTTATTTTCGAGACACCAAAGCCTTTGATTCAATTTTTCATCGCAGTATGAACCGTTTGAACAATGTCATTGTAGACCGAACCAGTTGTTTGCTTACAGAATTTCGAAGGGTCCCTGAGTTTATACGTGGCTTTATAGAGCAGCAGCCCGATCTGACAGTCCATAGCAAGGAAGTGATCGATTATTTCTTGAACATGATGAGCCAGCAAGAAAATCTTACTACGCTCTTTATGGGCATGCCGAATGGTGATGCCTTGGTCATCGATAATTTATTGATGACCAATCATCCTAATTGGTTTTCTTCTAGTGAACTTGCACCACTTGGCACTGTATATACTTATCTTTTGGTCGACCGCTCAAAACCTGAAGGAAAGCAAGAGACATGGAATTATGTTTCAAAAGACTTAAAGTTGATTGCTACGCATGAGAAACCTTTGGATTACGATCCTTTGTCTAGGCCTTGGTATCAAGGAGCTCAAAAGACAGGGAAACTTTTTTGGACGGACCTTTATACCTACGCTTTAAATCAGGTCACTGGGATTTCTTGTTCAGTTCCAATTTATGATTCTTCTGGTAGCATGCTCAGTATCGTCGGGACCGATGTCCCTCTTTATTTTTTATCCAAATTTTTGGCAGCCCAAAAAATCGGTAAGGAGGGGTATGCATATGTTTGCGATGCAAAAGGACAGATTATTGTCCCCTCTCCTAAAGATCAAGAGACTCAAATGCTGGTGTCAGAAGCTTTTTCCCGCGCTGGGCAAATTGGTGGCGATACGGAGTTTTACTTAGATTTTCAAAACAAAAAATATCTGATCTCGATTCAGGGATTTCCTCTCTCATCGACAAAAAATTGGAATATTATCCTCTTCGATCCGAAAAATGATCTCTTTCGCGATATTTTAGTAGCTAGAAAGCAAATTATTTTAATTTCTATAGGTATTTTACTGATTTCTAGTATTTTTGTGATCTATTTTTCCAACCGTATTTCCCGTCCTATCGTCAGCTTGTCGAAAGAAGTGGACCGCATTACGAATTTAGACCTGGATAGCAATTTACGAGTTGTTTCTATCATCAAAGAAGTAAAAATGATGGACGCTTCTATTGCAGCGATGCGGTCTGCTTTGCGCTCATTTAGCCATTATGTACCTAAAGATATTGTTTTGGAGCTGATCCGTAAGGGCCAGGATATCACTTTAGGAGGAGAAAAAAAAGAGATCACTATTTTCTTTTCGGATATTGAGGATTTTACGACTGTTTCAGAAGAGCTTTCTGTAGATAAGCTAACCCCTCTTCTTGAAGAGTATTTTGCCATCCTTTCCCGAACGATTTTAGCAGAGAAGGGGACGATTGATAAATACATAGGAGATGGGATCATGGCGTTTTGGGGAGCTCCTCATCCATTGCCCAATCACGCAGACGAAGCTTGTCTCGCAGCGCTTCGCTGTCAAAGTCATTTAAAAATCTTAAATGAGAAAAGAACCCAGCAACATCTTCCTCCCTTTTTTACGCGCATTGGGATCAATACGGGGGTTGCCCTCGTTGGCAATTTAGGAACGATGGAGAGGATGAACTATACGGCGATTGGAGACGCTGTGAATTTGGCCTCTAGGCTGCAAAACATCAACAAAATCTATCACACAAAGATCATCATCGGAGAAGATACCCAAAGTAAATTAAGCTCCCATTTTGTCGTCCGGCCCCTCGATATTGTTGAAGTCAAAGGGAAGAAACATAAAACCAAAATCTATGAGCTCACGGGCCTTTCTTCAGAAGATGCCGAAATCCAAGCCACAGCAGAGCAGATCAAGCTCAGCAAGCTCTTTACTGAAGCCTATGATGCCTTTGAGCAGGGACATCTTGAAGAGGCGAAAGTAAAATTCCAAGCGATGCATGCTTTGTTCCCTGACGACGCGCCCACTAAGATGTATTTAGAAAGGTTCTCATTTAAATGAGCGGGAAGCTAAGACGAACCCGCTATTTGTATAGCGGGTTAGTCGTTTATCATTCAGTGACTGGAGGAGTGTCACGCCATGTTGCGCAGTACAGTCTGTTAATGAATCAAAAAAAGAGAAGGCAAGGAGCATTTAATAAATCTGCACCTCCATCAAGATGTTCTACCAGCAAGCTCAGAAATAGATGCAATGTCTTTTTTTCATTGCAGATTCTTTCATTGTTTCCATGGAATGCAATCCCAGTTTTTGGCGTCAAATAGTGGAATGCAATACATAGAAAAACTGGATCACGAAAACCCAGGTTTCCCATTGAAGGTATAGAGGCCTTCTGACTTGGTTACATCCATGTTGATATGATCAAATGCTTGAAGGATTTGAATGACGTCATGCTGGGATACGGACCTTAAATCATCGCCTGAGGTGAAGCGGCAGCGCCACTGTTCTATGCAAAAAGTCTCCGGCTGTCCGCCAGGCCATAATTTGACGCCGCGGTTGAAGATGGCCTGCAGATGGAGTGGTCCTGCGTTGATATGGGAAATGCGCGCCATAAAATCGGCGAGAAGCCCTTTATGATAGAGATAGACATCGACGCCTACAAGATGTCGCTCTACCGAGACGGGAGCGTGCCGATGAGGCGAAGTTGGTTTGACGGCTGCGTAAGTGACGGGAGCGAGTTGTTCCGGTTTTTTTCCGAGATTGGCGATGACAGCATCTGCAAATTCTTTTGTGCCCACTTTCTTTTTGCTGACGCCTTCTTTAAAAATATCGTAGGTGTGGATTCCCTCTTCTAACGTTCTTAGCCAAGCATTATGAAAGCGTCCTGCCACTTCAGGCTGCCCGATATGCGCCATCATCTGTACAGCGGCGAGCATAAGGCCCGAGGGGTTAGCGACGTTTTGATTCGCTCTTCTTGGAGCGGAGCCGTGGATAGCCTCAAACATCGCCCCGAAATCTCCAATATTAGCCGATCCGGCCAATCCCACTGATCCGGCGATTTGCGCCGCTACATCAGAAAGGATGTCTCCGTAGAGATTAGGCATGACGATGACGTCAAAAATTTCGGGCGTGTCGGCAAGTTTTGCCGCTCCAATGTCCACGATCCAATGTTCATTGATGATATCGGGATATTCCAGAGCGATTTCATCAAAGACTTTATGGAAAAGACCATCTGAGTGCTTCATGATATTATCTTTCGTAAAACAGGTGACTTTTTTACGATGATGGTTTTTGGCATATTCAAAAGCGTAGCGGATGATCTTTTCACAGCCGGGGCGGGAAATCAGTTTAATTGAGCAGCAGACGTTTGGGCTTTGCTGGTATTCTATCCCTGCATATAAATCTTCTTCATTTTCACGCACGATGACGACATCCATCTCAGGATGTTTTGTTTCGACGAAGGGGAAGTAAGAGACGCAAGGGCGGATGTTGGCATAGAGTCCGAGCGTTGTGCGGACTGTGACGTTGAGGCTTTTAAATCCCCCGCCTTGAGGTGTTGTGATCGGAGCTTTTAAAAAAGCTTTCGTATGCCGGATTGTGTCCCACATTTTGGGGTCCATTCCTGAGGCAAAGCCTTTTAGATACATTTTTTCGCCGATTTCCACATCGTGGATCTCGATTTGGGCGCCGGCTGCATGTAAGACGCTGAGCGTTGCTTTCATGATCTCTGGGCCAATGCCATCGCCTAAGGCTACGGAAATAGGTGTCTTCATAGCAATCCTTAAATATAATCAAACACTAGGCGATTTACCTAAAAACGATCAAGCATATTGAGTATTTATGCGACCGGTTATTATACTGGGGGCTATGTTGGCCCAGCTATTTAACGATCAGCGTCATTATATTAATGCTTTTTTCGATGCTCTCGATTTGGAGCAAACAGATAGGATTTTGCAGCAGTGTTTAGCCTGTAATGGCTCTCTTGTTCTGACAGGGGTTGGCAAGAGTGGCCGCATAGCAGAGAAAATCGCGGCGACCCTTATTTCAACAGGAACTTCAGCAAGATTTTTGTCGCCCGGGGATGCCCTGCATGGTGATATCGGCTGTCTGTCCAACCAAGATATCTTTTTCCTTTTTAGCAAAAGCGGGGAGTCGAAAGAGCTGCTTGAGCTTTTACCCTACGCCCAAAAAAAGGGGGCTCGGACGATTGCCGTTGTTTCTAGGGAACATTCTCAGTTGGCCAAGTGCTCCGATTTTTCCATTATTTTGCCTGTCGTTCAAGAGCTTTGCCCTTACAATTTGGTCCCAACGACCTCTGCGGCCGTTCAGTTGATTTTTGGAGATTGTTTAGCGGTCGCCTTAATGAAGGCTAAGCAATTTAGTCTAGATGAGCTAGCCCTCAATCATCCAGCCGGCTTGTTAGGTAAAAAAATTACGCTAAAAGCCTCGGATATCATGCTCACAGGCCCTGACATCCCTCTTTGCAGGCCCTCAGCTTGTTTGATCGATGTCTTGCATGAGCTTAGCGCCAAGCGGTGCGGATGTCTTCTTGTCGTGGACGAGCAATTCCAGCTGCAAGGGATTTTTACTGATGGCGATTTGCGCCGCTCTTTAGAAAGGATGGGGCAAAGCGCCCTTGTGCAGCCTGTCGCCTATTTCATGACGCCGCGTCCTAAAACAATAGCTCCAGAGGCTCTTGCCTGGGACGCTATGAAATTGATGGAAGAGGATCCCTCTTGTTTAATTACCGCACTGCCCGTCGTTGATCAGGGGCGCGCGGTTGGTCTTTTACGTATGCATGATATTTTGCAGGCAAACTTGTAGACCAGCAGTAAGAATTCTTGAGATTATATTCTCCAATGCAGGAAAATAGAAATAATCAAAACGAATGGTTTTTTTTATGTTTGATGCTTCTGTTGCTTCTATATTAGTGATTATTATTTTTACTGTTGGATATTGTGCTATTATTTTTGAGCATAATATCAAGGTAAACAAAACGGCCTCTGCGTTGTTGATGGCTGTTTTAACTTGGACTGTTTTGTTTTTAATTCCAGGGCATGTCTTATCTGAGGATATGGGCGCTCTTGGCGAGCATTTAAGCAGCGTGAGCCAAATTATTTTTTTCCTTCTCGGCGCTATGACGCTTGTCGAGCTGGTCGATTGCCATAAAGGATTTAAAGTGGTCACCGATTTGATTCAAACGGGATCTAAAAAGAAAATGCTTTGGATCATGGGTTTTACGGCATTTTTCTTGTCTGCGATTTTAGATAACTTGACGACAACGATTGTGATGATTTCTTTGCTTCGCAAGTTGGTCCCCGATCAAAAAGAGAGGCTGCTCCTTGGCGCGACGGTGGTTATTTCAGCTAATGCAGGGGGGGCTTGGACTCCGATCGGCGACGTAACGACGACGATGCTTTGGATCAACGGCAACATCACTTCGCTTGCTGTGATTAAATCTTTGCTAGTGCCCAGCCTTTGCTCTCTCATTGTAGCGCTTCTTTTATTGGGAAGAGGTTTAAAAGGAAAGTACCCTCAATTAGTGGCAAGGGCCCACGACGAGGAAGTAGAACCTGCTTCTCGGCTGATTTTTTTCTTAGGCCTCGGCTCTTTGATCTTTGTTCCTGTATTTAAAGCTTTAACAGGCCTTCCTCCTTTTATGGGGATTGTTCTCGCCTTGGGATTCCTTTGGCTTGTGACAGATATTTTGCATCATCCGACTAAAAAAGACCATTTACGCGTCCCTTACATTTTGACCCGGATTGATACTTCTGGCATTCTTTTTTTCTTCGGCATTTTGCTTTGCATCGGTTCTTTAGAATCTTTAGGGATGATGCGGCAGCTGGCAGAATTTTTAGACCGCTATATTGGCAGTTTGCCTCTCATTGCGACCATTATCGGCCTGATTTCTGCTGTCATCGATAACGTGCCCCTCGTAGCGGCAGGAATGGCGATGTATGATGTGCAAACATATCCCGTCGATTCGCCGCTTTGGCAAATGCTTGCTTACTGCGCAGGAACAGGCGGTAGCGTGCTGATCGTCGGCTCTGCTGCGGGGGTTGCTTTTATGGGCATGGAGAAAGTAGATTTCATGTGGTATTTAAGAAAGGTCAGTTTTGCCGCCCTTTTAAGCTACCTCTTCGGCATGGCTGTCTACTTGCTGCAGGAATATTTGTTTTACGGGTGGCTATAAGAAGCTGTGAAATGTTCTGGAGTCGCTCTATCTAGCATTTTTAAGATGTCCGCGGCTTCAGGTCTGTTCACTGGATCGAATTGACCCATTTCATTAAGTATTTTTTCTAGTGGAGAGCTCCGTGGTAGGTCGGAAAAAAGCCCGCTTCTTTCGCTTTTCTTATCATTGAAATAGCTGGCGAGTCTTTCTGAATATAATTCTGTCCATTTTCTCATTTTAACCTTTTCTTCATCTGAGGGAAAGGCGCAGCTTGCATGCTTCTCTGCTTCGGTCATAGCGCCGTCGTAAATTTTTTCGACTTCGTATTGATACTCTTTAAAACGATCTTGATAGGCTGGGCTTAATCTGGGGAGGTGATAACGGGTCAAAGCCGTCATAGTCTGCCATATATCGACTTGCGTAGACAATTTATGCAGCGATTTGGTTGCTACATAACTTTTTACCGATTCAATTTGTTCGGGCGAGTAATATCCCAAAGAACCAGCATGGACCATCCCAGGCTCTGCCCACACTGAGAGTCCGAAATCTGCAATTAACGCAGTCCCTTCTTCTGTTAGAAGAATGTTTTCTAGTTTCATGTCGGAATGGATGATGCCTTGAGCGTGGATGTCAGCGAGTCCTTGGATAATCCCTTTTGTAATCGAGTAACGTCTTTCGGGAGTGTCAAATTGAGAATATTTTGATGGATTCTTAGTTAGGTTGAAGAGGCAATGCGGAGCATATTGCTCAATTAAATATTCGGAATTTCCATCAAATAGATGGATCACATGAGAGCTGTTTCTTAGAGACTTGAGCATTTTAATTTCCTGTAGGCTGTATCCTTGCCCGTTCTCATTTTTTAATACCGCTATAGGGGCTCCATGAATAGAGACGCCGGAAAGGACTTTAGATTGTCCTCCGCTCCCTAGAGAAAACTGGGAAATAACGAAGGCATCTTTATTTGCCAAGTGGATCCATTCGCAAAGAATTGCTTTCGATCTAGGATTACAAAGGAAGATTTTGACGTGCAAATCAGAAAAGGTTTCTTCTCCTGTCTTATCTAAAATCCATTTACTCGTTCTTTTCGCCATGAGATATAAATTAAAAGCTCCTAAATGGAATGACTGTCCAGATGCCTCGAAGGTTTGTTTCGCTGAGGCATGAATGATCTTTGCTGTATGGATCAAAGGCTTAGCTTCTTCTTCGCTTTTACATTCGATGGATGTTCGAGTCCAGTGAGACGGGGTAAATTGATAAAGTGGGTTAGCCATTTTATATTAAATCTTAAATTGTTTCTGTTTATTATATTATTTTTTTATTAAAGCGCGTTAAAGATTTGTTTGTTTTTTTTGTTGCTGCAAAATAAACTATTTGTTATTATTTTGTTACTCTAAAAGAGATGGTTATGAGTATTCATTCTTTTGAGCAGAACCAAGTTGCTGCTTTTCAGAGAGATAAGTCTTGCGCTTTGCTTGAAAAAGCGAGCGAGTATTTTTCCTCTGCCCCTTCTTGCCCAAGGGTTATTTGCCCTTTGGAAGGTATGGTTATTCCATCGATTTTTCGTCAGATTTTTTGTAAGTTTCAGCATCGAGGCCTTTGTATTGGGGAATTTCATGGAGACGCTGCGCCGAAAAGGCTTTTGATTGACTATTGCGATCGATTCGTTAAATGGGAGATAAAAACACTCTTCTTGGAAAATATTGTTAAAGAAGAAGTACAAAAGGATTTGGATCGAGGTCTATTTTCGCTACGCGTGCAAGCAGCCTTAAAAAAGCTGGACCAAAAATACCACATCTCTTCGCCAGACACCTATTTTTCAGTTGTGAAAAAAGCTGTTGATGCGGGTTTGCGTGTTGTTGCGCTCGATACAAAAGCTTCTTTTTATGCAGGGTCAAATTGTTGCGATTTCGATGAATCGAGAATATCTGTTTTTAATTATCAGGCCTTTGAGATTATCGAACAAGAAAGGGGGAGTGGGAATTTTCTCATCCTTACAGGCGTCAATCACGGATCCCAATTACGCGGCAGCTTAATTCCCGGACTTTCAGAGATGCTGCAATGCGCTTTCGTGATCGTCAAAGATGTTCGCTTCGCTCAAGAGCCTACAGTGTTAAATCAACCGACGTCTAAAGAATTGCGCGAGCGGTTATATCGCCATGAAGAAGGTTCAGTACATAGCATTATCGCTCTGTCTTGAAAAGAAAAAGACCCTGACAGATGTCTGCCAGGGTCTTCGCAAAAATACTGAACGAACGATTTGTTACAGATCTAAGCTTAGGCTTAAGCTAAATCCGTTAAGGTTTAAGTTGCCGCGAGCCACTCTATCGTTAGCATAGTAGGGGGACGGGCCATAGAATTTTCTGATATTGTTGATATCAAACCATTCATGGAACTCATAAGCAGCGCGCAGTCCTACGCGGTACTTATTTTTGTCAAAATGTTGTCCCCAGGAAAGTCCGAGGGCGATTTCGACGTTGGTTACGTTTTGATAGAAATCATCATCTAGATTATATCCATCGCTATCGCCGTAATCCAAATGTTGATCGATATCGAATTTACCGAACAAAAGAGAACCGGCTACGTTACCAAATAAGCTCCAACCTTTTCCTAAGATCCAATCTGTATTCAAGCCTGTTCGGGCTCCGAAAGTCCAGAGGTCGTTGTCAGAGTGAGCAATCGCTCTCGCGACTCCAGAGTAAGCTCCTCCGTAGTCAACAGAAAAGTGTTGATCGATCCATCCAGCGCGAACGCCGAAGTGAGGATTCAAGATTAGATAACGGCTTACATAGTAAGGCTTACCTAGTCTTGCGTCTAAAACGTTATAGGAAGCTTTCCAAGAAGCGCTAACAGTATTGTTTGTGGCGCTCATTGTTGCCGATTCGCTTCCAGGTATTAAGAATTCTGGGATCAACGCATTAGTTGAGCTAGGCGGTATTGATTCATTTTTGTAGTTGGTGATGTTTAACCAAGTCCAAGTGAAATCAACTTGCCAAGCGTCGTGATCTAAATAAAATCCCATGCCGAATCGTAAACCAGGATTGTAATCCCAATCGCTATGATCGTTTGAAAAACCTAATACCTCGCCGTTAGAGATACCTGTAGTGGGAGAGGTGCTAGGATCAAATTCGCTATTGCTGATCGCAAATTCCATGCCGTCTTGTTTAGCTTGGAAAGCTAATCCGTCAACGTGTACATAGAAATCGCGTGGGCAAGTAATGTTCATATCCAAAGGATACGAAAAAGCAAAGGGGCCTGGTTTTGGCTCCTCACAGCAAACTTCAGGTTTGGTGTCGCAGGGACCTTTAGGAATAGCGTACACGCTTGTTGTTGCAAGCAAAGCTGCAACGGAGGACGCTAATACCCTGTTGATTGGAAGCTTCCAATTCACATGCATAATTTTCTCCAATTGTTCATGTTTCGAGGTTTCAAGGTGTTGATCCAAGCCCTCATTTTTGTGCAAAAAGCTCATCGTTTTTGTAAGGTTTGTAAACAATTTTTGTTGTCTCATTCCATTTTCTCCGCGAGGAGACTTTACAATTTTGACAATAATTTTTTTTGATCAATATTGGCAATCTTTTTTTTGCTGATTTGCAAAACTTCTTTTGAGTTCATCGATCTCTAAGCGCATTTGTCCAATGGTGGAATTTCCATATTTTTGCAATGAAATAGCAGTATATTTTTTGAGTTTTTTTTAAATTGTTTGTGGAATTTTTCATTATCACAAATTTGTTTGCGCTTTCAAAAAAACGGCAACTCAAAGCTATAGCACTCGCGACTCAAGAATCTGTTTTTGACAAACTAACTCCTTAAAATTTCGATTCGGAGCGAGCGGCCGTTGGCCAAGACAAAGCGCGAGTAAGAATTAAAATTTTATGTGCAAGTCTTAACCGTTAGAAACAGATTCCTCTGGTTGTTTCAGTATCATATTTTTTTTCGAGTTTTTGGATTTTTGGGGCCGCTTTTCGATTCGAGTGAGCGGCCATTGGCCTAGGTAAGGCGTAAGTGAGGATCGAAATTTTGAGTCAAAGCTTACGTGATCAAAAAACCGATTCTTCAAGTTGTTTCGCTATATATTATGCTGCGCGATATCGCCCTCAAGTTCTGCATCGAAAATCGGCTCAAAAGAATCTTAAAACTCGACAGAAACTTATTTGAGGGGGAGCTTCAAGCCGCCGAACGCATTCTTCTTTGGAATTTTGTTTTAATGGATGAACTCATCCCGTCCGCGATTTTAGATTCGCGAATACTAACTTTCGACAATCGGCGGAACCTTATTTTGCAGCCGCTTTGAGTCCGCCTCTGACCGTTTTCAGTTTCTTTTCCTAACCCGTTGCAAGTCAGTCTGTTTGGTGGTTGATTTTTTTTGTTCTTAAATCGTTGTTTATCAACGATATGCGAACAACTTTTTTGCGCAAAATGGAAAGGATTTGCTGAAAAAATCCGGTTTGATATATGTTCTTAGCTTCGTTTCGAGTGAAAGTCGAGTGAAACGAAAGATGGACAAAGTGAGTGTCCAAGGCGAAAAGCCAAGTTGTTTTGACAGTAGAAGTAGAGAAATGTGTGAGGAACTCCTGATGATGAAAAATCATCGGGGATGCTTCGATAGATGATAAGTCTATCGGGGCAGATAAACTTGTGAGGATCTGTTGAGTGATCAGCAGACCTCGTCAATATTTTT
>DAINNB010000012.1:0-21313 GCA_036736085.1 Chlamydiales bacterium | reverse complement strand
CAAAAGGACTTCGTCATTGTGGAATCCTTTTTGTTTTTTTTACAAATTTTTCTGACTAAAAATTTGAAATTAAGAATCAATTTATTGCAATTTTTCGTGAGAAAAATTTCAAAAAACAAAAAGGATTCTAAAGGACGAAGTCCTTTAGTGGGGTTTGGGGCGAAGCCCCAATTACAGTTATGTTCAAATAGATTTTCTGTTTAAACTTAAAATCAGGGTAGCGCATGAAATCTGTTTCTTGCTAGAGTTTTTCTATATGAGCGATGCATTTATTGAATCTTCTTGGGCGCAGCCTGATGTACCGTTTGAGGTGCCGCTTCGTCCGCAGTCTTTGGATGAATTTGTAGGCCAAGAGGCTGTGCGAGGACGTTTGGAAGTATTTATGGAAGCGGCGAAGCATCGGAAAGAGGCGCTTGGGCATTGCTTATTTAGCGGGCCGCCCGGACTGGGAAAAACAACGCTTGCCCACATTATTGCTAAATCGATGGGAACGCAGCTTGTTGTGACGTCGGGGCCTGCGATTGAAAAGCCTGGGGATTTGGCAGGATTGCTGACGAACTTAAAGATGGGCGATGTGTTGTTTATTGATGAGATCCATCGCTTGTCGACAGTGGCTGAAGAGTATTTGTATCCTGCTTTGGAAGATTTTTCGTTGGATTTACTGATCGATAGCGGGCCGAATGCAAGAACTGTGCAAGTGAAACTGCAGCCTTTTACGCTAGTGGGGGCGACGACGAGATCGGGGCTGCTTAGTGCGCCGATGCGGTCCCGTTTTTTGATTTCGCTGAGACTTGATTACTATGACCCTGCAACGCTGATGAAGATTATTTTACGCTCAGCGTCGATTTTGCGTGTCGATGTGAACGAAGAAGGGGCGCTCGAGATTGCGAGAAGATCGAGAGGCACGCCGCGGATTGCGAACAATTTGCTGAGATGGGTAAGGGATTTTGCCCAGATCCATAAAAGGGGTGTGGTCGATAGGAAAACGGCAGCAGATGCGTTAGAGATGCTTGCGATCGATCACCTTGGTTTAGATGAAATGGACAAAAAAATCTTAAAAGTTATGATTGAACATCACGAGGGAGGGCCTGTCGGGCTAAACAGTTTAGCTGCCGCCGTAGGCGAGGAACCTCACACGTTAGAAGAAGTTTACGAGCCTTTTTTGATCCTGCAGGGGTTTATCAAGAGAACTCCTAGAGGACGACAAGCGACAGGCTTAGCTTATGAACATATCGGCCTAAAAAAGCCACAAATCACAGCCCATGTACCGGAGTCAACATCATGAAAACATTTGCCGCCGCTGCGCTACTTTGCACTCTTTTTGCATCCGCAGCATCAACATATGAACGAAACAGCGATGCGATGTCACATATCGCAGAGCCTATCGCTCCGAAAAATATTCAGATCCTTTTAGAAAGGGACGCCACAGAGGCTTTGTTGGAAGTCAAAGGGCCTTACTACATCATCAATCCTCATGACAACATCAGGATTGCATCGGGGCTTCTCGGCAAGCGGTTCATTGTGCATGAGCTCGAGAGCGGATTGAAATGGGGCGAAGAATTTCCTGGCATCCATCAAATCTACATTAAGCCTAGATCGGAAGAAACATCCATCTTTGTCAATGGGATCCAATACGATGGGGCTATTGCTATTTACGGCGTAGCAGGCATGATCAATATCGTCAATGAAATCGATATCGAAAGTTATGTAAAAGGAGTGCTAGCTCCGCAGTTTCCTAACGCTTCTGAAGCTGAAGTCATGTCGGCTTTGGCTATTTTGACTCGGACCGACGCCTACTATCGAACGACGAGAACATCGGGCGGTTTTTGGCATGTGAACGCTCAAGAAGCCGGATATTTAGGTTCGGCGCTCATTGTGGACGGATCTCCTATTCAAAAAGCCGTCGATTCGACAAAGCATCTGATCCTCGTTCATTCTGAACAAGGGAAAAACCTCCCCTTTGCCACCACATGGACAGAAAATAGCGCAGGGAAAACAGCTCCCTATTTTTCATTATTTCGCAAAGAGGGATTCGGCCCTGAAAAAGGTGTAGAAGCGCCTCATGCGCAGCTCGCTCGCTTAGAGACCAAATGGTCCCATCAGATTTCCAAAAAAAGCCTAGCTCACGCTCTCGGAGTGCCTCAAATTAAAACCATGGACCTCTTCATCGATCACCCTTCAAATAAAGTATATGGAGTTCGCGTGAAAGATGGCGTGGCCAGCTATGACTTTGATTTTTTTACTTTGCAAAATTGCGTTGGGAAAAACCATTTACTCAGCAGCGATTTTACAATCTCCTTTAAAGACGATGCCATTGTCTTTACCGGCTTTGGAAAAGGTCATGGTGTAGGGCTCTGCCTCTATTCGGCCGAAGCGCTGGCGCACAATGGAGAAAACGCCATTAAGATTCTTTCCAAATTTTTCCCAGAAACCTATCTCTATAACGTCAATGCACAGCCAGAACGTTTAGAAAGAGAGAGATTTTAATTCCCCTCTGGGATATGATGTGATTTTCACCGGGGACCTCGTAGAATAAGCAACTTGAACCAGGTCAGGATCGGAAGGTAGCAGCCTTAAGAGAACTGTCTTATGCTACGAGTTCATCTCCGGTGTTTTTTCTTCCCGAAACACCTTTTCATGCCGAGAAGCCGTCCGGCGGACAAGGTCCTCTGCATTCCATCCCTTAGCTTCAGCCGCAGCAAGCAGCTCCCAAAACGCCTCGCCGAGCTCTTCCTCTGTTTCAAAAAAGGGACAAGTAAATGATTTGCCTACTCTTTTCATCTTCACAATCATTTTTTGAGCCCGGGCTAAAGCTGGCAAGGCTGGAGGAATCCCATCTAAAATATGTTTTCTCTCTTTAAATTCTGTTTGTTTGATCTGCTCCCAATTGCGAACAATTTCTTCAGAAGTGTCAGCCTTGACATCGCCAAAGACATGAGGATGGCGACGAATCAATTTTTCACTGACTAAACGAAGAGCATCCGACAAAGAAAATTTTTCCTCCTTCTCTCCTAGCTTGGCCACAAAGATGAGCGCATATATCACATCGCCAAGCTCTTCTGCGATCTTTTGCCCATCTAAAAGATCGATCGCTTCGATGAGCTCATGCGCCTCTTCCAAAAGATACGGCTGCAAAGTAAATAATGTTTGTTCACGGTCCCAAGGACATCCCTGGGGCCCTAAAAGCGTATCGGCAATTGTTAAAAGATCATTCCATTCCTTCATGACAAACCTAAATTTTGAATCACGTTGGGTATAAAGTAAATCAATGAGAGGTTGATTTCAACCAAAGCTTTTGTTAAAATTATGTGAATTCAAAAAAAACTGAGAGCGTAAATATGGGAATGACCTCAATAGTTTTTAGAGAGGGCCGAAAAAACATTGAAAATTTTTCTACCTATTTGTCCGCAGAAATTCCTTTAAAAACCGAGAGCGCAAAGAATTCCCTTTCTCAATTATGGGCCTGGGCGCAAGCAGAATTTAACTGGGGAAAAGAAAAAATCACAAACGTTTCTCATGCATGGACTAGCGCAAAAACAACAATCAACGAGAAAAAAGAAAATGTAAAAACTAAATGTGAAGTTGTTGATCTACAGAAATTGACTACAAGCGCGGCAGGAACCGCTTTTTCTGCATTAGTCATCAGTTATTACAGGCCCGATCATTTTTTTCTCTCACTTGCTTCTTACTTGATCAAGCCCGCTCTTTTTTTAACAGGCACTGCAATTTTGATCGCCGGCAATGCAAGGGGCAGCAGCCTTTCTAAAGAAGAGGTAGTGAAAAATCCTTTGAAGCGATTAGAGCCCCAGATCCAAGCTTGTATGGAATATGTTCGCGCCCAGCACGCAAATCAAAGCGCCCGCACGAACAATTTTAATCTACTAGCGAATAAATACGGATCTTTGGCTCTCACAGAAATCCTAGGCACCCTAACAGGAACTGCGACTCTTTTCGTCGAATGCGGCGGGGACCCGAAAGCCTTAAAAAGGGGCTTAATAACAGCTGAACTCGCTTTAATAGCCAACGATCTGATCGGTTTAGCAAACCCGGGGATGCTGGCAACAGCCATCGTCGTCATGCTGGCCGCAGGAGGGGCAATGGGGGCAGTCATTTACAATACCCCCCTTCCAGAAATCCAACAAGAAATAGCGGGCGAAAAGGAAGAAACATGACTTCCCCCGCCTCTTGGTTTTCTTCCCTTCCCGATCCTTTTCAATGGCTTCTTGACGAACAAAAAAAAATCGACGAGGCAAAAAGGCAAAAAGACCTAGAGCTCGCCTCTCTTACTGAGCCATCCGGATCTCAAGAGCCTTTCCATGCCATCGAATCGGATGATGGGCCGAATGAAAAAATGGAAGAGAAAGAAACGTCTTCTCCGCTCCGAGAGGCCAATCTAGATCAACCCGATGAAATCGTTGTAGTAGAACCTGAGGACCCGTTATGGCTAGCGCGGCTAAAAGGGGGTTCAGGCCCCGCTAATCCAATACCCGATGAAATCGTTGTAGTAGAACCAGAGGCTCAATCATGGCTAGACTGGCTCAAAGAATGGACGGAGCCCATGATGCCCATCGATGGGAAGGACATCAATCCTTTTTCCGTTTCCGTTGCAGAAGATGCGGTAAAAACTAGGCGCGCCAGCGCGAAAGAGATCGAAAAGATCCGTAAAGAAAAACTACCGCCCGAACTCATCAGCCGAAATGCTGCCCCTCCTCTCATTTTATCGGATTCAGTTAAGCAAAAATCTGACGTTGAGCATGATAAAGATGTTCTCCTTGTCGAAAAACGAAAAAAAACAGATGAAGAACTAAAAAAATTTAATGCGGCTATTACTGCCTATTCGCTCTTTTTGTTCCTTCACGAATACGCTGCAGGGCAACCTTTTCCAATTGAAGAAGATGAACATAGCATCACCTACCAAAAAATGGTCCGAAGGGCCCTTGAACCAAAAGAGGGAGAAGAGCATTTATCTCTTTGGCAGGTATACAAAGAATTTCTCGGCAAAGATCTGAGCCTGTTTGCTTATATAAAAGCATTTCTTTTTTACCATGTGTTTTTCACCATTTCTGAGTTTGTTCCCACTCTTGTGAACGCTTTGACTAAAGGCATACTCGATAGTTCCCGCAAATCTTTGATCAGAGACGAGACTCTTGCCTACCTTTCTTCTAGAATACTGAGTTACGCAGACACGTATTTACACATCATCGATGGGGCTCGAATTACATTTAGAAAGGAACACCATGTAAACGGAAGCGAAGATGATTACATACGGGCAGCCTTAGAGAAGTCATTTAGTAGAAAATTCGAAGATTTAATCAAAGAGGATAGCTCTAAAGCAGTTGATTTTTTTCTTTCCGACTCTATTTCGTTTTGCAGTTTAGGTGAAAATAGCTCTTTTATTGTTGTAAGAAAAATCAGCGAGACTTTTTCTGCCGTTGTCAATTTTTTCACGAACGCGCTTGTAAGGATTATTTTAAAAAAATTCATTATTCCTTCTATTTTTCGATCTGTTATCGCTAACGCCATCGATGTCTCTCCGCAAAAATCCTATATTTTTACGCGAGGCATCTATGAAGTAGCGACAAATAAGGTAAAAACGATTCGAGAGGACCTAGAAAACCCTCCGCCTATGAAAGAAGCCGCTCTCCCTATTGCTGGAACTGAAAAATTAACTGATGTATCTCGTATTTTGGTCACAGTGCTCGATACTTCGCCTAATCAACAAGACGATCTTTCAGAAGACATCAAAATAGGCATAGAAAAAGGTGGCAAGATCGCTTTAGAAACGCTGCATGATAAAAAAGTCATGGAAGAGCTATTCGCCAGTTTATTTAGTTCGCTCTATGGTTCTTTGACTAGCGAAGAAACTTTTCAAGAGCTCAAAGAGCAACATGACATGTGGGAAGAAGCTTTAAATCTTGAATCAGACGAATTATTTACGACACTGACCGATCAAGCCATTCAAGAAAAACTTTCTCGCCCATCCCAATCTCTAGAAGAGCAGACAAAAAGCATCCTTTCTAATATCAAAGCAAAAAGCCAAGCTATCTTTTCCCAGCTTCAACAGCTCACCCCTATTATAGAACGCATTGCTTCATCGATCAATGACCCCAAAAAAGCTCTGGCTGTTTCCGAGAGGCTGCAAAAAGCGCTCTTTTTTGCACAGCAAATTTCTACCTCCATTGACGGCTCTATTGCTTCGCCAACTAAAGATCCTGAAAAGTTCGAAGAGTTCTCTATTCTGCTCCTAGCCTTTCTACACGGTTTGCAAGATGTTATCCCTTTATTTAAACATCCCGAAAAAACACAAGAGGCTTATCACCAACTTTTATCTCTGATTCCAGCCATCAGTTCATCGAGCAGCGAAGCAGAAAATATTTCTGCCTCTCCCCTTCAAACAGAAGAACTTTCCACTCTTGTGCAGCAAATCGTTTCATGGATCCAAGAAACAGAAAAAGAGCGCAACATACCCTTTGAACATGGTTTTGCAGCCATCGAAATTTTTTGCAATCTGATGCAAAAAATCAATCAGCAGCTCGACTTGAAGAAAATCATCAGGGAACATCCCGAGATGTCTGATGCCCAGCAAAAGAGCTTCGACCGGATGCTGCAGCCGATCAGGGTTGAAATGCTAAAGCTCACTGGCTTGATCCAGCAGCTTAACGTAGATCAAAACAGCCACTATCTTTGCGCAAAAGCGGAACGCTCCTTGAATCTACTGCTGCAACGATGGAAACAAACTAAACTGCAACTAAAAAAGCAGGACACTTCCCAACTCATCCACACATTTGCGCCCACACTAAGAGCTCTACAAGAGATCATTCGGCTGCACAAGCAATTAGAGCTTCATTTGGGCGAAGAAGCTGAAGATCTAGAAGCGAAACATCGAGAGCTTTCCAAACTTTTGGAAATCATACAAGAGGAGACGTCCATCACTGAAGAGCTCCGCTCTTTAATTGAAGACGATACTTCGCTTCCCCTCGTCGCGAGACTCGTTCATTTACGACAATATCCAGACAAGCCTTTGGATTACTTTGATGCAAAAGCCCTTAAACGAAAAGTCTTGGAGATTTTAATCGCATCGGACCTCAATGAACCTCCTTTCACATCGATGATCGATCGGATGCAAACCTACATCCCTCCCCACTTAAGAAAAGATTGGGATCTATTCCAAGCCTTTATTCTAAGCCAAGTCAAAGAGGACCGAGAAGATCTCAAGGCACTTCTCAAAGGAGCTTTTGAAGAGTGGAAGCAGCTTCCTCGTGGCAGGGGTTCTTTTGACCTAGACAGTTGGAAAGAAAGTGCAAGACAAGTTCTTGAAGACACTCCCGCAACAGACCGAGAAAATATAAAAGCCTTGCTTGTTCAAACAGAGAGTTTTCTGACTAAAAATTCCATTATTCCCGTCTATTGGAACCATTTCTGTCAACAAATCCGCCTTAAAATAAACCATCGAACGCTTCAACGCGACCAAGCGCTGCGCTTATATCAAGACAGCACGTTCATCCCTGATTTTTTAGAAACGCAATTTTCAAATCTGCATCATCTTCAGCAAACAACTCATACAAGACTGCAAACTAATCTTTCCGATGTCAAATCTCTACTTAGCAATCTCTCGAATATAACAGGCCGGCTTGAACTGGGGAAAAGCTACTCTCCCACCCAAGTGATTACAGGCCTCGGTATCGCAGGAGGGATTGTGATAGGAGGAGCAACAGCGTTAGTAGCACCGGCAGCGGCAGGGGCCGTTGCGCTTACAACCATTGGAACCGTAGCTTCTCACTTCTATGATCCTCATCAATCCCGCCCAATCAGCGCCGCTAAAGGCTTAGCTGTTGGAACTCTTCTCTCTGTCACAGGTCCCGTGGCACCTCTTCTAGCCGGACCTGCCATAGGTTACTATGCAGGACAGAGAGTAAAAGAAACTGCCACTGAATATGCTAGAGATAAAATCCTTCCCCGCATCAAAACCATGCGGGAAAACCTATTCAAACTCATTCCCAAAGTCCGAAAAGCAGCAGCTTATGCTCTTCTCGAAGGCTTTTCTAACGCCAGCCAAACATTTTAATATCTCCCCAAAAGCCGATCAAAATCGATATGCGACGCCATAAGATCAATGGCCCTCTGGATTTTCGGCGTATCTTCTTGCCGAATCTTAGAAGTAAAGCTGTTGATCATTTTCATCGCCGTAAAATTGCTTACCGGCGCATAGAGCATAGGAATCTCGGCTCTTTTAATCTGCTCGATCAAAGCCTCTTTCGGAGGCTGCTTACCTGTTAAAATCAGTCCCGCTTGCAGATCATGGGCCGAGTGGGCGATTTTCAAATCCCAAAATCTCGTCAGCGTCGCAAGCACAATGTCATCGCGGCTCGCCGGCGTGATGACAAGTTGGTTGCGCCCGATCGCATGCCGATACATCTCCACCGAAGTGGCCACTAGGCGGATATGTTCGAAATGACGCAGACGGAAAGCCTGGCCAGTGACCAGCTCCGTTTGAAAAAGCTGCTCAAAGTCTTTCATCGTAGGACTGCTTAAAAAAGCGTGGTAGGGAATGCACCCCAATAAGGGAACCCTCCAACGCTCTAGAGCCCGGCCCATATAGTCCATGATCATCGCCCGCTTTTCCTCAAATACCCGGTTTAAAATCACTCCTGCCACTTTTGCCCCATACTTTTCGCACTGCGCTAAATTCAAGCTCAGTTCATCAAAGCTCGATCCCAAGCCTCCCGAAGTCACAATAAAGAGCGGAATATCCAAAAGGGCCGCTACTTGCGCGTTATTTAAATCGACGATCGATCCCACCCCCGTATGCCCTGTCCCCTCCACTACTGTCATCTCATGACGGGCCGATAAATTGGCAAAACCTCCCTCGATCCGATCGACCAATTCCTGCCTTTCTATCTTTCCATCCAAAAAATCCCGCGTAAATCGGCGGGGAAAAAGGACCGGGCTCATTGTCGAATAGGAATCGACTAAAGAAAAATGCGTTTTAAAAACAACGACATCCTTATCGACAAGATCTCCCTTTTCCGTCTCTACATGCTCCTGCCCAACCGGCTTCATGTACCCAACAGAGGAACACCTCTTTTGTAATCCCGAAACCAATCCCAAACAAACAGCCGTCTTGCCAACGTTTTGTCCAGTAGCTGCAATAAAAATGCCGTTCTTCATAATTTCATGTTACTCGAACAATAAAAATACGAAAAGAAAACTTAAACTCAACTCAATAAAATCCCCTCACCCATCCTAAGAAACTTATATAAACCGTTACATCATCAACTCTTATTTAACTTGAAAAAAAATATAAAAAAATAAAAACTTGAGCAAAAAATCAATCAAAAGTATAGAAAACAATTAATAGACTTATAGTCTTTTTGGTGTATGAATATGATATTCAAAAAAATTATTCTGGCATTATTTGGAGTTGCTTTTGCTCTAGCCATTACGTCTTGCAATGATCACCAAAAGAAAGCCTCCTCATCTCAAAAACAAATCGAAAAAGACAGCAAGCCCCACCCCCGGAAATGGTAGAGGCTTTTTGCTAAGAAAAGGGGCTCCGCCCCAAACCCCGCCAAAGGACTTCGTCCTTTGGAAACCCAATTCTCTTTTTTTATGTTATTAACAATTAATGACTTAAAAAATATCGCTCACACCGATCAGCAATATAATTATTTTAATTTAACGCAAAGCCTTACATTATATATTTTAATATGTTATTATAATTAGGAAATTAAAAAAAACACAAACTAAATATGTTTAATTACATATCAAAATATTTTTTTACAACAATTAACAATTTCTACGACAATTGTCTTTCGGACAATTTTGCTGAAAGGACAGATGTAGAAAATAAGACGGCCCAGACCGTTTCCCTTTTCATCGGATTAGCTGCAATAACCACTGCTGGCACGATCTATTATTTCGCAAATCAAAGAGGTCCAAAAATTGAAGATCCAAGCACAGCGCATCATTTGATACAGAAATATCAAAAATCTCTTTTGGCTGAGGACAAAAGAAATACTCCAGTGACTATCAAGGCAAAAAAAATCCTGAAAAAAGCAAACATATTGACGCCGAAGAATGAGGAAGCTCTGCTAGTCGAACACGGAGCCCATGCGATCATCATAGCCAGCGCAATGAAGATTTTGCAAGATGAGTATCTTTTGACGTCAGAAAATCGAAAAGCCCTTTTAGTTGGAGGAGGGGCCAATGCCCTTGTGATCGCTATGGCAATAAAGATCCTTCATCGCGCAAAGATTTTAAACGAAAACAATCTCAAGTTTTTTTTAGTCGATGGCGGGATTAATGCAAGAGATCTTATCGGAAGAATTAAACCTTTGAACGATTCTCGCATACTAACACAAAAAAATTTCGACGCCCTTGTATTTCATGAGAGCGACAGTATGGAAGATCTTGTCGATGCTATCAATCTGCTCCGTCGAAAAGGTATTTTAACGCAAAAAAACCTTGAAGCCCTTTTAGCTGCAAAGAGTGGGGAGATAGCCTACCAAATCGCCATGGGAATTGAGGTTTTACATGACAATCACCTCCTTAATCAAGAAAATCAAGAAGCTCTTTTAGTGAGCGGCGGGGTTTATGCATTCGGAATTGCGTTAGGGCTTAACTCCTTGAGTAATGCTTTGCTTTTGAACGAAAAAAGTCGGAAAGCTCTCTTAATTGGGGGAGGAAAACACACATACAGTATTGCACGTGCAATCAAAATCTTGGATGAAGCTCATACTTTAACACCAAAAACCCTAGAAGCTCTTTTAGTTGGAAATGGAAAGTATGCATATAGAATTGCACCATCGATTAAGACCTTGCATAAAACTCATCTATTAACGCAAGCAACCCTAGAAGCCCTTTTAGTTGGAAATGGAAAGAATGCCTATGAAATTGCGCGAGCAATTAAGACCTAGCATGAAGCTCATCTTTTAGCGCCAGAAAACCAAGAAGCATTTTTAGTAAACAAGGTGAAAGATGCATACGACAAAGCCAAAGCGATCAAGATCTTAAGCGATGCCCAAATTTTAACTGAGCAGAACCGAAACGTTCTTAAAGCTATAGATAAAGAGAAGCTAGAGAAGTTGGTCGATGCAATGCAGCTATTGCAAGATGCGCAGATTTTGACTCAGGGAAATTTTGAAGCCCTTTCAATTAAAAATTTAGAAAATCTAGAACAGATAGTCGATGCAATGCGGGACTTACAAGACGAGCAGATTTTGACTCAAGAAAACTTCGAGGCCCTGTTAACTGGAAATAGCGCATATGCATCAAGAATTGCTGCAGCCCTCGTAGATTTAGAACGGGCGCATATTTTAACGCCGCAAAACCGGCAAGCGCTTCTAATTAAAAAGGGTAAACAAGCAAATACTATCGCTCGGGATCTTATTCATGCCGCGCTAGCTCCTCCAGCATGTTATGGCATTTTGCGATTATGTCTTAGCTATGTGCGTTTACACCCCAAACAAGTGCTGCGACATTGGTCTGATTTGCCGCAGCCGCCGGCAGGTTTCGAATTTTTGACGGATGCCGGAGAACTTCAAGCCGGAGTGGATGAAAGAGGGCTCTCTGCACAGTTTTATACGGAGCTAACAGAAAATTTATTGAAAGAAGGCGTTGTTTTTTCTTCTATACATCCTAAAACAGGGATGCCCCAAAATGCCGATTTCGATCGACATACAGAGACGATCGCTCAATTAGGGGCGCTCTTTAAACACATGTTCGATCAAAAATTTATCTCAGGCAGAATCCTTCCTGATGAATTTTTTGCTCTTCTTGCCACTTTGAAAAGCAAAAAAAGCCGTTTAGACAAACAAAGAGAAATCCTGAAGATCCTACAAATCGAGCATGCCTCGCTGTTGCAAGCTTGGCTAGATGGCGACGCCTCTTTAGAAAATGAAGTATTAGAAATATTTAGGTCCATTCAGATGGACCCTGATTTACATCTTTCTGAAGAAAAGTTGCGCGAAGAAGCGGAACTTTTGCTCAAAGAGATCCTTTCTCCTTATCTTAAAATAGGCGAGGCGCTGCTTTCGGGAATTTCCGGCTGGCTAGACTATCAATTAACTCCTGACTATGCCCTTGAAATTAGCTCGCTTCTTCAAGGCAATCCACTCGATCCGGATGCGATGATCGCCGCGTTTAGGATCCATTCAGAAAATCCCGACGTATTGCAGAAAGTCGAATGGATCAAAGAGCGGATACATCAAGAAGCCCTCATGAAGGATTCAAATTGGAGAGAGCGTTTAGCCTTCTGTGTAATGAGCCAAAGGGCCTTAAAAAGCTCTGACACAATCGAAATTTACGAATCTTCCGATGAAAGATGCAGGGCCCGAACTTGCTTTAAAAGTTTGTATATTCCAACCAATGCCTCAACTAAAGAAGAATTTTTCGAAAAACTAGATGAGTTGATGGCAGATGAAAGCTACAGCATGGCATGAGGAAAAGGAGATAGCACAATGAGCGCAAATATTCAAGGCACTTCAGAAAGCTCCCCAAAAGAAGCTACTGCTATATTTAGCAAAACTAGCATCTTAAAATGGGCGATTGCTGCCAGCGCGGCTGTAGGTGCGGCTACGCTCGCAGTTTCTTATTTTTGGGGAGGAGAAAGCTCGAATAGCGAGCAAGAAATCAGCGAATTACCCAAAGGCTCTTCTCTTGTGCCTCTAGTGCAAGACATTTGTTCTGTTGTTTCCATGGCCCTCCCCTCTTTGGCTTCTTTAGGCGCTGCAGCCCATGTGCTGAGGGGCGAGCAGAATATCATCAGAGAAGAAACCGGCCTGCAAAAAGAGGCCAATGATTTCTTAGAATTACTTGGGCAAAATCGAGATGATCTATGCATTTTTCACCCCACTCCTTTTTGGCCGACAGATGGGCAATGTTTTTCTCTCGCTGCCCACGAAAAAAGCTTTCAGCAGATGATGGATGAAAGAAGGTCTGAGCTTAGTTTAAAAAATGGACATGCCGCTCGATACGGCAATAAGCACAGCAATCTCGAACAAATGGCGCATCTTGATGCAGCTATGGATCTCCGAGGACTAGAAATCCCAACGCCTGCGGGAATTGCAAGCGATGATGTAGTCAAGTTTCTACAAAAAACGAAGCCAGAGATATTTGAGCGCTGGGAAAGTTTAGGCAAGCTCTACGCCAACTACAAAGGAGAAAAATGTTTTTTACAAACAAAAGAGGCTAAAGATCATTTGCAAAGGATCGATGAGCTCATACGAGAGGCTTTTTCAGAAACTACAGATCTAATCGCGATTGGCGCCCCCCTTGACTGGCTTCAAGAGAGAGAAGAAGCTGGGGACTTTCTTATGGTCCGAAGCACTGGCGCAGAAGATTCAAAAAAACTAGCCAATGCAGGTGGAAATCTCAGCCGCGCTTACGTCCGGTCTACGCCAAAAGAAGTGTTGGAGGCAGCTGGCAGCGTTGTAGCTTCCTATTTCGGAGAAAAATCGTTACAAAATCGGATCAACAGCCA
Source organism: Chlamydiales bacterium (assembly GCA_036736085.1). Classification (GTDB taxonomy): domain Bacteria; phylum Chlamydiota; class Chlamydiia; order Chlamydiales; family SM23-39; genus SZAS-17. The sequence continues at coordinate 7,833 of DAINNB010000012.1, read as the reverse complement.
GATCAACCCTTTTAACGAACCGCTGCAGCTTGCAGTCACAATGCAAAAGGTGATCGGAGAACCTATTGGAGGAGCAAAAAAAACTTCTCTTATCCCTGTCTCTTTTGTCGTGTTTACAAATGAACCTCTTTTCATTGGAAATGAACAATTCCGAATCATGCGCATTAGCGCCTCTTATGGACATGGAGAAGGAGTTGTCGGAAATAAAGGGATCGCCACAGATACAATCTTTTTACTTTTATCTCTTTCGGAGCCGGACAAATTATATATTCTCTATCAAAATCAAAAAAAAGCAAGCCGCCTAGTCCCTGTAGAAGAAGACGGAAAAATATTCCTCAAAAAAATAAAAAACCCAAAATATCTAGCCAAACAGCGAGCTTTAAATGATCGAATGCTAGCGCAAATTTACCGATCAGCTTTCATTATGGAGAGTTTTCATGAAGGCGAGCCGACAGATATCGAAGGTGTCGTGCAAGATGGCGTTGTCTATTTTGTCCAAGCCCGCCCCATCATCAGAAAACCGCTTCTCCCCACCTTCCTGCGGCATAAAGAAGGGTCTATATCCCGCCTGCAAGCAAACATCCTTGTCTCCGGAGCAGCTTCCGTATTGTCAATAGAAGACGAAAAGGAGGTCCTTTTTGCCCCGACCCTTGAAATCGCTGAAGAATTATTTATAAAAAAGGGTCTTGGGTCCTACCGATTAATCGTTGTATCAGAACCAGATCCACCCAACTCTCATTCAGTCGTCACATTCAGCAGTTTGGCCATTCCTTGCCTTTGGACGCCTGATCTCGAAGCTGCTCAAGATCTTTTGCAAAATATCGATCAAGATCACAAGATTGCTGTATGCATGCAAACAGGAAGCATTCATTTATGGGATCAAAAAAAAGCTTCTCTTGAAGAAAGCATCGAAGAAGGTTTTGGCGTACATCCAGCTGATATTGCAGTATCCCTACCTATTGCAGAAACTGCTTCGGCGCCAGCTAAGACCTCTCAAGAACTTCATGATCTATTGATCCGGCTAAGAGATGTTTCCACTACCGAAGAAGCTTTTTCCCTGCTACAGGAAATAGTCCATTTTACAACACCCCTTAAACAAGAGATCGTTCGGATTGAAAAAACTCTCAAAACAGGCCATTTCCCCCTAGAAGCTTATCAAAAACTGCAGCTTCTTCAAGTCTTAGATGCCCAGATTGATAAAGCATTGAGAGAAGTTGAAGAGCATAGCAAAAATCCCGAAGATAAACGGCTGCGAGGTTTATTTCTTCTTAAAACGCTTGAAGCTCTTCTTTTGCATCCTTCGAAGCCCGGAGGAGTCGGCGAATATTCTCTTCTTCAAACGCCATCGATCATTCAATCAATTGACATTCTTATCGAATATCAAGAGGGATTATCAACCCCCGCCCTTTTGGGAAAGGAATGTTTAGCTGGTCATCGAGCAGCCGGCATTGAAGCTTTCTCCTATTGGCTTTCGTTTCTAAAGAGCATTGAAATCGAACATCAAAAAGGACATATTTCAAAAGAGAAGCTCAATACGCTCAAAAAAATTATATCCAGCTTAGAAGAGGCCGGAGCTCTTTCTCAATGGATCTATTTGCTTCCTCAACATAATGACCCCACTATACCGCTCGTGACTCAAGAATCGGCTATTACACGGGTTCAAAGCATTTTGCAAGAATTTCCCGAGAGCACATTCACTAGGATGGAAAAGTTAAAAGAGCTGCAAGGAAAAATCGAAGAGCAGCTACTTTCCGTAGACCGCTTTTCCAACCAGGCCGCTTACGAAACAGCCTGGAGAGAATTGACTGAACTGATTTCCCTTGTATCTTCTCAAGAGTGGTTGAGCCAAGTTGAAAAAATGTCTCCCACCCATCGAATCATCGCTTATAGAGTTATGGAAAAGGCTCTAGAGCTTTTAGACACTAGCCTGAAAAAAGTCAAACTAGGAAATTTTGGAAGCGATAAAGGCAAAATATTCAAAAACATGCTAAAGACGTTTTGTCAACTTCTAAAAAATTGGGAAGAGGCCGCTGTCAAAAACTTTCCAGCAAAACATGGCGTAACGAGAATAGATATCGCTTGGCTAGAAAAAAAACTAAATGATCTAAACGAAACAGATGAAAAAACTTTCCTACCTTCTAACGAATTTAGCGTAGAAACTGCTATCACAGGCATCGGACCTAACCCCGAAACTTTGGAAGACATGCTGACCATTTTTCATCAAATGTCGATCCAGAACCTCTCTTCATTACATGTAGATCTTTTGCCTCCCGAAAATCTGGCGCAATCTCTCCTTCCTTCAGATTTTAAACAAACGCTCAAATATATCGAACAAACAAATTTTGAGGGGATGTCGCTGCAGCGAATCGGTATAAAAATAAATGAAGACGTAATTGAGGTTTACTACAACGTCCCTTTAAAACATCATAGCGGACAGCTTGCGTTCATATACGACACTAAATCTTGCAAGATGCGTATAAAAGGAGGCTTTTTAGGGCCCGCTGAATATCGCTGGTCCGAGAGCGCTCAAATAATCAACGTATTAGAGAAGGCCAATATCCTTAAATTAGCAAAACCTCTAGTACTGAAACCGCATGAACTCAGATTTATATGGGAAACAACGAATTCAAAAGATGTTTTCATAGCAATGAAAGAATATGCTGAAATGTCAAAACATTCTAAGATTAGGCAATATAGTTTTTTCTTAAGACAATTCTTTGAAAGATGGACTGACAACCCTCACCTTATCCCAGCCGCTCTCGAAGAAGCAAGTCAAGCCATCTCTGCTGGCAACAATAGGGGGGTTGATCTCTATGATGCCCTCATGGAAAGAGGACATGGACATCTCGATGCTTTCAAAGCTGCAGAAAAAGCAATTGCTAGCAACGATCCTGATAGGCAAATATCAGCCTTGTTACTCTATCAAATATTAATCAAAAAAGATCAAAAATACTCTAAAGCTGCCCTCGCTGCTGCCGAAATCGCCCTAACTAGCAAAACTGGATATGTCCAATCCCAAGGAAAATGGCTTCATAAAGAAATCAACAGGATTTTAAAGGACTCCGTCCTTTAATGGGGTTTTGGGGCAAAGCCCCAAGGAAATAACCTCATTAGGATAATGCAACTGCCACCAAGAAAAAAACGAGGCGGCCATCTCTTCTGGATTGAGGTTGGCCATGCAAGCGGCGGTCGGGCATGTTCTGAGAAGAGGACATGTTTTATCGAATTGCTTTTTGTAAGGACACGTTCCCTGGAAAGAGAAGTGGCGCGGGCCGATGGGTTTGAAGATCGAGGGAGAAGTGGGGCCGAAGACACTGAAACTGAGGGTATTTGTGATGCCGCAAAGATGAAGGGCGCTCGAGTCTACTGCGACGACAACGTCAACGGCATTCATCACATTTTGCCAGACGGTGATGGAGAGCTTTTCCAGAACGAGGCTCGCTTGAGAAAATTGAGCATGGATCTCTTCGCAGTAAAGCTTTTCAGCCTCAGAGCCCCAAACAAGGAGAAAAGAGATGGGGAGCTTGTTTTTAATGAGCTGAAGAAATTGGGAAAGGGTGGGGAGAGGAATTTGTTTATTGGCCCACTGAGAGCCGGGACAGACCATCATTTTCAGAGGAGTTTGGAGGCAGCGGTGGCGAAAAATTTGATCGATATAACTTTGCTCTTCAAGAGAGACTGTCAATTTAATTCCCTGGCTATTGGGAGCTAAACTCTTTTCTTCAAAGAATTTTTGCACAAGTTCGAGATACTGCTCTCGAATATTCATCTGTTTTGATACATCAAACCGTCGATTTGTAAAAAGAACGTTCGGCTTTTCGCGCACACAGCGATAACCGAATCCTACTTTTTTCCGAGCTCGAGAAAAAAAGGTAACAACACCCGACTTGCAATTGCCCTGGAGATCGAAAAGAATATCGTAGGGATGGCTCCGCAGCTCAAAAAAAAAACGAAAGATTTTTTTCCAAGCACGCCAAGACCTCCACCCTTTCTTCATCTCCTTTAAATTGATCGACAAGGCTTTGCGCACATAAGGATGAGCGGAAACCAAAGGGACAAAAGCTTCTTCTGTTACCCAATCGATCGCCGCTTCTGGGAACGTGGACCTCAAATAATCCAAAACATGAAAAGCTTGAATAATGTCGCCTAAAGAAGACATTTTAATAATAAGTATCGAACAAAAAGATTCTTTCTTATACATAAAAGTTATAAAGAGGATAAGAATTATGTCCAAAAACACTTCGCTTTCCCATCATCCCAAGGGGCTTTGGGTTTTAGCTCTAACTGAACTTTGCGAACGTTTTGCCTTTTGGGGCGTCGGAAACCTTCTTGTTTTATACCTCATCGAATACTACCAGTTTTCCAACGTAAAAGCCACTCACATTTACGGGATCTTCACGGGGTGCGCCGCCTTTTTGCCGCTGATTGGAGGATGGGTGGCCGACAGATGGAATTATCGCATGTCGATCCTTGTGGGGGCTTTGATCAACGCTGTCGGCTGTTTTTGTTTAGCGTCTGGCCTTTTATCGATGTTTTATCTAGGTTTGGTTATTATTGCCGGAGGGTTCGGGCTATTTACCCCTAGTCTTTTAGTTGTTTTGGGCCACCTCTACCGCGATAAAGAGCATTTGCGCCAAGCAGGGTTTTCCATTTACTACGGCTCCATCAATATCGGAGTTTTCCTTGCGATGTTTTCTTTAGGCATTATCGCTAAAGAGATCAGTTGGCACGTCGCGTTTCTCGTCGCAGCAGGCGTTCAAATACTCGGCATACTTCCGATTGCTTGGTATTTTCACTACCACAAAGAGGATTACCAAGCCTTTCAGGCCATCCAAAAAAAATCCCGCAGCGACAATATCCTTTTAACTAAAGAAGATCGGCGCAGAATTTTTGTGGTCATTGTTTTTTGCCTTGTCTCTATTTTCTTTTGGACGGCTTACAACCAAGCCTTTTCTTCCAAGGCTATTTTCGTTCATGATTTCATGAACAAACAAATTGGCGGATATGAAATCCCAGAAGGGGTTTTTCTTTCGAGCCAAAGTTTTTTTCTGATCCTGCTCGCCCCCCTTCTCGCCTCGATCTATTCTTGGCTCCAAAAAAGAGATAAAGACCCTTCCGTTTCAACTAAAACCATTTATAGTTTTCTTTTCATGGCCGCGGCTTTTTCTCTTATGATGTTCGCCTCCAAAGATATCGCTCCAGGAGCTAAAACGGCTTCTATCAGCTCTAGCTATGTGGTCAGCGCGTATTTTTTAATTGCTGTCGGTGAAATGCTGCTGGCCCCTATCGGACTCTCGATGGTGAGCCTGCTGGCACCGCGCCAATTCACAGGCCTTTTAATGGGATTTTGGTATGTGTGCGTAGGTTTTGCTTTTTATTTAGGAGGGCTGCTAGCAGGACTCATGGAACGCGGAGAAGGACTTTCCCATTTCTTTGGGCTTTTCATCATCATGGCCTTCATCCCTGCCATCTTTCTGATTCTATTCGGCAAGAAATTGACCCACATGTCCAGACGGGATCCCCACGAGACCGATAGCACTCCGCATATCCCCAGGTAAAGGGGCGCAAAGATCGATCTTTTTTTGCGTAACGGGATGAACAAACGACAAGCGAAAAGCGTGAAGGAGAGGTCTTGCAAATGTATGTGGCGAGCGGAACCTCTCGGCGTATTGCCGGTCTAATAAAATCGGATGCCCTAGTTCGGCGAGGTGCACGCGGATTTGATGAGTTCGCCCGGTAATTGGCTGGCAAGCAAAAAGCGTAGCTTGCAGCCCGCTGGCTACCGTTTCTATCTGCGTAGAAGCATAAAGGGCGCTGCGGGATTTTTTTCCAGCCGGCAAGGAGCCCCAGATCGTTTGTCCGGCAAACGTTTTTTTTCTCACAAGCCAACTTTCTTTCTCTATTTTGGACTGCTTGCAGACTCCATCGGCCAAGGCCAAGTAGAGCTTAAAAACGGCCTTTTCTTCAAAAAGAGAAATAAAAAGCTCCTTTACCTCGGGAGTTTTAGCAACAAGCAAAAGACCTGAAGTATCTTTATCTAACCGATGGATCAACCAGTGGCGAGGTCCGAGAGCTTTGCGCAAAGCAGCATCTTCACAGACCCAGCCCGCTGGTTTATCGATCACTTTTAAATAATCATCTTCGAATAGAACAGGAAACGGCTTTGGTTCTTTTTTTTCTATAACTGGAGCTCTAAAAAAGACCCGGGCTCCAGAGACGAGCCCCTTGGAAGCGAACCTCTCTACTTTTCCATTGACCCTGCAAGCATTCACATCGAGCGCTCGGCGGATCGCCTTCATAGAAGAACAATCCACCGCTCGGGTTTTTAGAAAATCGATCAGTCGCTGAGGCCGGCCAACTACCCACTCCATCAGGACTTCCGACCCGCTTTTCGCTCTAAAAATTCGATCAGAAGCCGAACGCCAAAGCCAGATCCTTTGGTCGTATAATAATGTTTAGGTTTTGAAAGATAACAAGGCCCTGCAAAATCAATATGGGCCCAAGGAACATCTTGGACAAATTCCTGCAAGAAGAGGGCTGCTTTGATCGAGCTGCCATCTCTAGAGCCGCTATTGATGAGATCGGCGATCTCCGATTTCATCGATTCTCTGTAATCACCATGCACGGGCATAGCCCAGAGCAGCTCTCCTACCGCAGACGAAGCGTCCAAGAGCTCTTTGGACAAAGCCTCATCAGCAGCAAAAAGTCCCGCGATCTCCTCTCCTAAAGCAACGACGATTGCTCCAGTAAGGCTAGCGACATCGATCATGCAAGTAGGATGCAAATTTTCTGCAGCGTAGCTCATCGCATCGGCCAAGATCAAACGCCCCTCTGCATCGGTATTGGTGATCTCGACGGTTTTTCCTGAATGGGAACGATATACATCGCCAGGTTTATAGCTATGAGCGTCGATGCAATTTTCCGCAATAGGCGCAACTGCCGTCACATTCACCTTCAAACCCAAAGCGGCAGCTGTCTTGACAGTACCAAGCACGGTAGCGGCTCCTGCCATATCGCACTTCATTGTCAGCATCCCATCGCCGACTTTCAAGTTCAGTCCCCCCGTATCATAGCTCATCCCTTTCCCAACGAGCACAACATGCTCTTTCGACTCGGGATTGCCCTTATACGAAGAGATGATCAAACAAGGTTCATGGGAAGAGCCTCGGTTGACGGCTAAAAGCAGGCCCATTTTTTCTTGTTCGAGCTTCTTTTTATCTAAAATCGTCGTCTCGATCTTAGGGTGCGCTTTCTCAAACTCTTTGGCCATGCGCGCCAATACAGGGGCCGTCTTATCATCTGCATTGCTATTGACCAAATCCCGCACAAAATGGACGCCAGAGGCGATCTCTTCCATTTTTTTTAGCAAAGCTGCATCGACAGGCTTTGCATCCAAAAACACGACCTTTTCCAACAAAACAGAAGGATTCTCTTTTGCCGATTCTCCCTTCAGACGGGTAAAGGCGTAGTTCGTCAAGAAAAGCCCTTCCGCCGCGCTTTTGAGGACCTCTTCATGGGAAAGCCGTTTCGTACGAGGGAGCAAAACATTGGCAATCCTCCCCTGCTTTCCCTGAATCGCTCGGGCAGCCCCAGCATAAGAGCGCCGCAGCGATTCCGCCGTCGCTTCCTCTTCTTTTCCAAGGCCTAACAAAAGCAATCTCGGCTCAATAGCCCCTTCTTGATAAACAAAATAGGTCTCGCCAAGCTTTCCTTTAAAATCGCCAACTGCTGCCAAAGCCCGAAGAGATGATTCCAAGCCTTGCATTTTGTCCAAAGGTGCTCCTTCCCAAACAGGAACGATCAGCACATCAGCGGCTTCACGCTGATGAAATG